>NZ_JBYTCR010000009.1:0-54480 GCF_058790455.1 Aeromicrobium sp. EU05-FHT14F07 | reverse complement strand
CCGTGAACCCGCTGATTAAGAGTCAGCTGCTCTGCCAATTGAGCTAGGGGTGCTCGCGCTCAGAGAACATTACCAGCAGGGGTCTGGGAGTCGAAATCGGGGTCAGCGGCCGAGCAGCTCGAGGAGGGCGTGGGCGGCGTTGTGGCCGGCGATGCCGCTCACGGCGCCGCCCCGACGGGCGCCGCTGCCGCACAGCAGGATCCGGTCGTGGGCGGTCGCGACGCCCCACCGCTGCGCCGGGGTGTCGGCGGGCTCGTCGTCGGCCAGCCAGGGCCAGGCGAGGTCGCCGTGGAAGATGTGTCCGCCGGGCATCGCGAGGGCCTGCTCGACGTCGGCGGGCGTCTTGACCTCCACGCCGAGCACGAGCGGCTCGAGGGGCTCCGCGAGGTGCGCGTCGATGGCGGTGAGGAACCGCCGGTACTCGCGTTCGGCGGCTCCCTCGTCGAGCAGGTTCTCGTAGGGCGTGTGCAGGCCGAACCAGGTGAGGGTCTGGGCGTCGGTCGCCGCCAGCTCGGGGCCGAGGATCGAGCGGTCGGTGAGGGTGTGGCAGTACAGCTCGCCCGACGCGAACGGCTGCTCCCCGCGAGCAGCTGCGGCGTGCAGGGCCTCGACCTGGCTCATGGCCTCGTCGACGTGGAAGGTGCCGGCGAACGCGACCGTCGGGTCGTCGCCGGAGCGCAGCCGGGGCAGGCGCGACACGAGCAGGTTGATCTTGAGCTGGGAGCCGGACGGCCGGGGCACGCCGTCCTGCTCGCCAGGCCACAGCAGCGTGTCCAGGGTGTGCGGTGCGATGCCGCTGAGCGCGTAGCGGGCATCGACATGGACGTGGCCGTCCGTGCTCGCCGCGTCCACGACCACGCCGGCCTCTTCGCCCCGGTCGTCGCAGTCGCTGCTGCATTCGCAAGCGTCCCGGTGCTCCACCGGGTCCACCGACGTCACCGTGACACCGGTGAGGATCCGCACGCCCGCCTCCCGCGCCACCCGCTCGAGCTCGGCGGTGACCGTGCCCATCCCGCCGACCGGCACCCGCCACTCGCCCGTGCCGTTGCCCACGAGGTGGTAGAGGAAGCAGCGGTTCTGCACCAGGGAGGGGTCGTGCAGCGACGCGAAGGTGCCGATGAGCCCGTCCGTGCCGACCACGCCGCGCACGACGTCGTCGGCGAAGCGACGCTCCAGCGCCTCGCCCAGCGGTCGCTCCACCACGTCGGCCCAGACGGGCTGGCCGGTGGCGGGCCCGAGGTCGCCGACCCGAGGGAGGGGCCGCAGCAGGGTGGGCGCGACGGCAGCGGCGAGCCCAGCGACCTCGCCGTAGAACGCCTGCCAGGCCTCGAAGGCGTCGTCGTCGCCGGTGAGGGCGCGGAAGGACGCCCGGGTGGCGTCGCCCTCGTCGGTCTCGACGAGCAGCCCGCGTGCCTCGCCGTCGCGCTCGTACGGCGTGTAGGAGGCGGTGGGGCGCGAGCGTAGCTCGAGCCGCAGGCCCAGGTCGTCGACGAGCGCCTGCGGCATCAGGCTCACCAGGTAGGAGTACCGCGACAGGCGTGCGTCGTGCTCGGGGAACGTCCGTGCGCTCACCGCCGCGCCGCCCACGTGGTCGAGCCGCTCCAGCAGCACGACGTCGAGGCCCGCCCGGGCCAGGTAGGTGGAGGCGACCAGCGCGTTGTGACCTCCGCCGAGCACCACGACGTCAGCCGTCTCCTCGCGTGACTCCGTGACCTCGTCGGAGGGCACTGCGTACCAGCCCGAACCTTCGGGCTGCGTGAACCACCTGCTCGTCATGGCCCCACTCTGGCAGAGCGAGCACGTCGCCCGCGGAGCGTCGGTGTCAGCCCTGGCAGAACAGCTGCCCGTACGGCCCGGCCGACGAGCGCTGCTCCGTCACCCTGCCGTCGACGGTGATCGTGCACGTGATCGTCGCGCCGCTCGGGCCGGCCTGCATGAACATCTGCGCGTAGTCGGGTCGCCCGTACACGAGCGTGCTCAGCGACCACGACGTGCCGACACCGGTGGCGGTGCCGCTGGGACGGTCGCGGCTGGTCGGCACCAGGTAGCCGACGACGCCGATCGGCTCGCTCGACGTCGCGCTCAGGGTGATGCGCCGGGCGCGGATGCTGGCGGTGCCGCCGGTGCCCGGGAGTCCGGCGGGCTCCTGCAGACCGGTGACGGAGCGGGGGGCGGTCCCCTCCGGCTCCGCGTCGGGGTCGGACGCGGCCGCCGACATCGACGGCGACGGGGTGGATCGGCTCAGGCCAGGACGCTCGACACCCTTGTCGTCGGCGGCGACGGCGTCGCTGCCGGTCGCGCCGGACCCGCCCATGGGCACCAGCAGGGCCGCCAGCAGGGCGAGCCCGGCCAGGATCCCCACCACCACGAAGGGGTGCCGTCGTATCGCGTCCACGGCTGCACAACGAGGAAGGCGTCACCGGGTTAGGCCGAGCGCACCGGCGCAGCGCCTCCCAGGGCGCATCGTGGAGGGGTCTCTGTTTGACTGGAGGCATGCGCCCCGTCCCTCTCTCGCCCCACGCCCGCCAGGCCGCCCTCGACGCGATGGAGGCCGCCCCGCTCGACGTCCTGGTGATCGGGGGAGGGGTCGTCGGCGCCGGCTCCGCCCTCGACGCCGCCACCCGCGGCCTCTCGGTCGGCCTGGTCGAGGCCCGCGACTTCGCGTCGGGCACGTCCAGTCGGTCCAGCAAGCTGATGCACGGCGGCCTGCGGTACCTGGAGATGCTCGACTTCCGGCTCGTCGCCGAGGCGCTGAAGGAGCGTGGGCTGAACCTGCAGAAGCTCGCGCCCCACCTCGTGCAGGAGGTCGCCTTCCTGTACCCGCTGCAGCACCGCGGCTGGGAGCGTTTCTACGCCGGGTCCGGCGTCGCGCTCTACGACGCCATGAGCAAGGCGTCCGGCTACGGCAAGGGGGTGCCGCTGCACCGCCACCACACGCGGCGTGGGGCGCGCAAGATCTTCCCGGGCCTGCGCAAGGACGCGCTGGTCGGCGCGCTGCGCTACTACGACGCGCAGGTCGACGACGCCCGGCACACCATGTTCCTCGCCCGCACGTCCGCCGCCTACGGCGCGCACGTCGCGAGCCGGACCCGCGTCGTGGACCTGCTCCGCGAGGGCGGTCGGGTGGTCGGCGCCCGCCTCAAGGACCTCGAGTCCGGGCGCGAGCTCGACGTCCGCGCCTCCGTGGTGCTCAACGCCACCGGCGTCTGGACCGACGAGACGCAGGGGATGGCCGCCGAACGCGGCCAGTTCCACGTGCGCGCCTCCAAGGGCATCCACCTCGTCGTGCCGCGCGACCGGATCCGCGGCGAGGGCGGGCTCATCCTGCGCACCGAGAAGTCGGTCCTCTTCGTCATCCCGTGGGGACGCCACTGGATCATCGGCACCACCGACACCGACTGGGACCTGTCGAAGGACCACCCCGCCGCGAGCCGCAACGACATCGACTACCTCCTCGAGCACGTCAACCGCGTGCTCGTCGAGCCGCTGACCCACGCCGACGTCGAGGGCGTCTACGCCGGGCTGCGGCCCCTGCTGGCGGGCGAGGACGAGGCCACCAGCAAGCTCTCGCGCGAGCACGCCGTCTCCACGAGCGTCAAGGGTCTGGTGGTCATCGCGGGCGGCAAGTACACGACCTACCGGGTGATGGCCAAGGACGCCGTCGACGCGGCCGTCAACAGCATGACCCGTCAGCTCGACCGCGTCGTCCCCGCCTCGTGCACCGAGGACGTGCCGCTGCTCGGCGCCGACGGCTTCGAGGCGCTCTGGAACCAGCGGCACCGTCTGGCCGCCGACAGCGGACTGTCCGTCGCTCGCATCGAGCACCTGCTCCGACGGTACGGGTCGCTCGTCGTCGAGGTCCTCGACCTCGTCACCACCGACCCGACGCTCGGCGAGCCGCTCGCGGGCGCCGACGACTACCTGCGCGCCGAGGTCGTCTACGGCACGACCCACGAAGGCGCGCGGCACCTCGACGACGTCATCGCCCGCCGCACCCGGATCTCGATCGAGACGTTCGACCGCGGCACCGAGGTGGCCCGCGAGGTCGCCGACCTCATGGGCGACGCGCTCGGGTGGACGAGCGACCAGCGCGACGTCGAGGTCGAGCACTACCTCAAGCGGGTCGCCGCGGAGCGCGAGTCGCAGACCATGCCCGACGACGAGACGGCCGACGCCGCCCGCATGGGGGCTCCCGACGTCGTGCCGGTCGCCACGGCCGACACGCCGTGATGCACGACCCGCCCCCTGGTGCCCTCGACGACCTCGAGGACGACCCGGGACCGTCGCCGCTCCTGCGCACGCTGCGGCCGGTGCTGATCACGGCCGTGCTCGCCACGCTCGTGCTCGGCGGGTTCGCGCTCGCGTCGCACCTGTGGAGCGAAACCCGCACCGAGACCGGCCGGCTCGACCTGGAGGGCTCTGGCCTCCTGCGGCTCCAGGCCGGGCCGGCTGACGTGCGGGTCGTCCAGGGCGACGTCACGGTCCCGCGCTACGTGGCTCGCGTGACGAGCGGTCTGGTCGACACCCGGTTCGAGGTCGAGCGGGTGGGCGGGGCGACCCGGCTCGACACCGCGTGCCGCCCCCTGCTGAGCCCCGGCTGCGGGGTCGACGTGACGATCACCGTGCCCGAGGGCACGGCCGTCGACCTCCTCACCGGGTCCGGTGACGTGGACGTGTCGGGTCTCGACGGTGCGGTGGCCGTGCGGACGGGCTCCGGCGACGTGGACGCCGAGCGGCTGCGGACGCAGGACCTCACCGTCCGCACCGGGTCCGGCGACGTCGAGGCGACGTTCGCCCGCCCGCCGTTCGCGGTCAAGGTCGCCACCGGCAGCGGCGGCGTCGAGCTGGGCCTGCCGCAAGCCGAGACCCCCTACGCCGTCGACGCACGCAGCGAGTCCGGCGAGGTCGACGACACGATCCCCGCCACCGACGCGCAGGACGCACGCGTCGTGCGGGTCAGGACGGGCTCCGGCGACGTCGAGGTCGAGCTCGACGGGTCGTAGGGGGGCTGCTGCTGGGGGGTGGCGGCCTCTCGGCGTCCTGCGGGTTCGGTGGTGGGACTTCTCCTTCGGGTGGGGCTGCGCTGGCGTCGTTTCTCTCTCGGGTGGGGCTGCGTGGGTGCGGCTCCGTGGTCGGGTGGGGCTGCGTCGGTGCGGCTTTGACTCGTCCTGCGCTCCGAAAGGGGCCTCGACCGGGCGGCTGGGCGGGAGCCGGTTTCGGGTCTCGGGCTGTGTCTCGCGTGGGACGCAGGAATCTGCGTTCGTGCGTTGGGACTCGAAGGGTTCTGCGTTTGCTACGGGATCCCGTCGTGAACGCAGAAGCGTTCGACCTGACTCGCGTAAATGCAGAATCTTGGGTGCCCTTTGGGTTGGGGGGACGAAGGATTCTTCCTTCTCGTGGACCGTTCCACGAGAAGGAAGAATCCTTCACCCGCCTCGCTCGCTCAGCGGTGGATCTGCCACCTCAAGAGCGCCCGTACGGTGGCAGATCCACCGCCGGACGCGAAAACGCAGAATCTTGCGTCCAACGCGAGCCGCAGCCCGAGAACCCAGCCCACCGGCCCGCCAGCCGCCCGGTCGAGGCCCTTTCGGAGACCACACCCACGACAAGCCGCGCCAGCGCAGCCCCACCTCAGCAGCAAGCCGCGCCGACGCAGCCCACTCGCGCGAGAAGCCGCGCCAGCGCAGCCCCACCTCAGCGGCAAGCCGCGCCGACGCAGCCCACTCGCGCGAGAAGCCGCGCCGACGCAGCCCACTCGCGCGAGAAGCCGCGCCAGCGCAGCCCCACCTCAGCAGCAAGCCGCGCCGACGCAGCCCACTCGCGCGAGAAGCCGCGCCGACGCAGCCCCACCCGACCACGGACCCGCACCGACGCCGCCCCACCCGAACAAGAAGTCACACCACCGCAGCCGAAGGACGTGACCGAGCCCGACGACGCACCCCACCTGTGCCCCCCGAAAAGGACGACGCCCCCACCGCGATCGGTGGGGGCGTCGTGCGACTCGTCAGAGCGACGAGCTGAGATCAGATCGGGCGGATGTTGGCCGCCTGCAGGCCCTTCTGGCCCTGCTCGACGTCGAACTCGACCTTCTGGTTCTCCTCGAGCGAACGGTAGCCGTTCGCCTGGATGGCGCTGAAGTGGGCGAAGACGTCCTCGCCGCCCTGGTCGGGGGCGATGAAGCCGAAGCCCTTGTCAGCGTTGAACCACTTCACAGTTCCGGTAGCCATGTGTTTCTCCTTCGGTGGTGCGCATGCGCGTGTCGCATGCGACGGGTGTCGCGACGCGCATCAACCGGGAGAAGCTGGAGCGACCGGGGGGACCCGGTGCGCTCGATCTTTCTGGCACAACAAACGCCTACAACTGACACCCACCCTACACGTCCGGCCGAGGGCGACGCACCCCCTCGTCCCGTCGGCCTGTCGGGCGCGGACATGCGGCGTGCGACGGTGCTGCGGGCGGCCCGATCGCCGCCTGGACGCGGACGAGGCGCGACCCGCACCGAGGCATACACCTCGGGCGGCTCGCGCCTCGGTCACATGGGGTGGACGACGGGACTTGAACCCGCGGCCACCGGCACCACAAGCCGGTGCTCTACCAACTGAGCTACGCCCACCATGCGTGGCGGCAGGCCGTCACGACGCGGACGATCATAGCCCACGTGGCGCGCGGCCCCGCCGGTGCCCCGTCACGACTCTGCGGAGGCCTCCAGGCGGGCCAGGGTCGAGCTGGCCGCGACCTCGGCGGCGAGCGCCCGGGCCGCCTCCGTCTCGGGCCCGGGATCGTCCACGAACACGGCGCGACGGTAGTAGCGCAGCTCGTCGATGCTCTCGGCGATGTCGGCCAGCGCGCGGTGGTGCCCCGCCTTCGCGGGGGCCGCGAAGTAGGCGCGCGGGAACCACTGGCGGGCGAGCTCCTTGATCGACGACACGTCGATGACGCGGTAGTGCAGGAAGCCCTCCAGCTCGACCATGTCGCGCGCGAGGAACGTCCGGTCGGTGCCCACCGTGTTGCCCGCGAGCGGCGCCTTGCGCGGCTCCTTCACGTGCTCGCGGACGTAGGCGAGCACCTGCTCCTCGGCGTCACGCAGCGTGGTGCCGGCCTCCAGCTCGGTGATCAGGCCCGACGCGGTGTGCATGCGCGTCACGACGTCGTTCATCTGCTCCAGAGCCTGTGCCGGGGGCTTGATGACGAGGTCGACGCCCTGGCCGAGCACGTTGAGCTCGTAGTCGGTGACGAGAGCCGCCACCTCCACCAACGCGTCGGTCTCGAGGGAGAGCCCGGTCATCTCGCAGTCGATCCACACCAGTCTGTCGTTCACGCGACCGACCCTAGGCCACCGTGGCCGCCCCAGCCGCCCACCCCGGGTAGCCTTCCAGGGAACCGACGGGGCGCGGTCTTCGTTGTGCCCCACGAACGACGGGCGCACGCCTCCCGTCCTGTCCCAGACGCCGCACAGGAGCCAGACCACGTGAGCAACGACCGCAAGCAGCGAGCCGAGCAGATGCGCAAGGAGCGCGAGAAGGCCGACAAGCGCCAGCGCAACGTCATCACCATCGCGATCGTCGCCGTCGTCATCGCCCTCGTCGGCGTCGGCGGCTACGCCGTGAAGTCGACGGCCGACAAGAACGCCAAGAGCACCGACCTCGTCGCGCCGAAGAACACGAAGGACTACGGCATCCTCTACGACCAGGCCGACGCCGAGGCCTCCGACGGCGGCGCCGCGTCCGGTGACGCCAAGCCGGTCAGCGTCGAGGTCTACGAGGACTTCCAGTGCCCCGTGTGCCAGCAGTTCGAGCAGGTCGCCGGCCCGATGCTCAAGCAGCAGGTCGCGTCGGGCGAGATCGCGCTCACCTACAAGCCGTTCTCCTTCCTCGACGAGAACGGCGGCAGCACCAACGACTACTCCAAGCGCGCCACCAACGCCGCGCTCTGCGCGCTCGACGCCGGCGGCGTCGACGACTACGTCAAGGTGCACGACTTCCTGTACGCCAACCAGCCGCAGGAGGGCACCGCCGGCCCCGAGAACGCCAAGCTCGTGGAGGACCTCAACAGCCTCGGCATCACCGGTGCGGGCATCGACTCGTGCGTGAAGTCCGAGAAGTTCGTGCCGTGGGTCGTCAAGGCCAAGGAGGTCGCGCAGGACAGCGACCGCAAGATCAGCGGCACGCCCACCGTCTTCGTGGACGGCAAGAAGCTCGACGACTTCAGCCCCGCCACGATCCAGAAGGCGGTCGAGGAGGCCAAGGCCTGACCTCGTCCTCGTCGCGCACGGCCCCCGCACCCTCGGTGCGGGGGCCGTGTCACGTCAGCAGCAGGCCGACCCAGGCCGCCGCGACGCAGACGACGGCGGTGCCCACCGCGTGGGCGACCGCCCGGCCGCCCCGGCCCCGGAGCGCCAGGCGGGCGGAGTCGAGGCTCGCAGTGCTGAACGTGGTGTAGCCGCCGAGGAACCCCGTCGCCACGACCGTGCGCGCGGCGCTGTCGTCGAGCAGCCCGACGGCCAGCCCGATGAGGAACGACCCGCTGACGTTGACCGCGACGATGCCCCACGGGAACCGCCCGGCGGAGCGTTGGCCCACCCACGTGTCGACGAGCAGCCTCAGCACCGAGCCGGCGCCGCCGGCGACCGCCACCGCTCCCGCCAGGAGCACGCCCGTCACCGTGCGCCCCTGGTCCGCAGGGCGCGTCCGGCGGCGAGACCGCCCACCGAGGCCGCGAAGCCGCCCGCGAGGGTCGCGAGGAGGTAGACGAGGGCGTCGGCGGCCCGACCGTCGGCGAGCAGGGACTGCGTGTCGAGCGCGAAGGCGCTGTAGGTCGTGAACCCGCCCATCAGGCCGGTCCCAAGCAGCAGGCGGATCCGCGCGGACGCCACGGTGGCGGTGAGGACGCCGAGCAGGAACGCGCCGAGCACGTTGACGCCGAGGATGCCGACCGGCAGCCCGTCGACGGGAGCCACGGACACGGCCACGCCGTAGCGCGAGAGGGTGCCGACCGCGCCGCCGACGGCGACGAGCGCCACCGCGTCCGGACGCGGCCAGGTCGTCGCCATGGTCGGACTCTACGACCCGCCGATAGGTTCGTCGCATGGACGTCTCACGGCTCGTGCTCGGCACGATGTACTTCGGCACCCGGACGGACGAGGCGACGTCGCGGGCGCTGCTCGACCGGTACCTGGCCGCGGGGGGCAGGACCCTGGACACCGCCAACTGCTACGCGTTCTGGGTCGACCCGAGCGGCCACGGGGGAGCGAGCGAGCACGTCATCGGTCGTTGGCTCGCGGCGGAGCCGTCGCGTCGGGACCGGGTCGAGCTGGCCACGAAGGTGGGCGTCGAGCCGCTCGACGTGCCCCGTGCGGACGGTCACCTCGTCGAGGGACTCTCGGCCGAGGTCGTGCGAGCCGGATGCGAGGCGAGCCTGCGGCGCCTCGGCGTCGACGTCATCGACCTGTACTGGGCGCACGGGGAGGACCGTGGGACCCCGCTGGAGGAGACGGTGGAGGCGTTCGGGTCGCTGGTCGCCGACGGCTCGGTGCGGCGTCTGGGCGTCTCCAACCACCCGACGTGGCGGGTCGAGCGCGGCCGCGCCCTCGCCGAGGCGCGCGGGCTCGAGCCCTGGACCGCCCTGCAGCTGACGACGTCGTACGTGCACCCGCGTCCTGGCGCGGTCGTCGAGGGCAAGGACCACCGGTTCGGCTTCGTCACCGACGAGACGGTCGACTACGTCGCCGAGCACCCTGACGTGGAGCTGTGGGCCTACTCGCCGCTCGTGCAGGGCTCCTACGACCGTCCCGACCGACCGTTCCCGGAGGCCTACCGGCACCCGGGCACGGAGCGACGCCTGGCGGCGCTCGACGAGGTCGCGCACGCGCACGGCGTGGCGCGGTCGGTCGTCGTGCTCGCGTGGCTGCTGGCGTCGCGGCCGCAGGTGCGTCCGATCCTGGGGGTCAGCTCGGTGGAGCAGCTCGAGTCGGCCCTGCGCGTCGCCGACGTCGACCTGGCCGCCGACGAGCTCGCCGCCCTCGACGCCCCCACCTGAGGACCCTGGCTCCCGGCAGGACCCGCGACCCGGGGAGAAGGGGTTCTGCTCGTCGATGTGAGCGCCCCCGGCAGGAATCGAACCTGCGACCCGAAGATTAGAAGGCTTCTGCTCTATCCATCTGAGCTACGGGGGCCCGCCCCCACCCTAGTCCCACCCCTCACCACCGCTCCGCGCCCCCGATTCGGTACCTCATCGCCCGTCCTGGCGCCCGGAACGGGCGATGAGGTGCCGAATCGGGGGGACGTGACGCGCGCCGCGGGGCGGGGCGGGGTGCGTTCCCCTAGGCTCCGGGGGGTGAGCCAGCCACACGCCCAGGAGGCCGCGCCGGAGGTGGCGGGCCGCGGGACCATCCCGCGTCGGATGCCGCGCTACGTCGAGCGTCCGCGCCAGCGGGGACGTACCGCGCTGATGGTGCTCACCGGCATCGGTGTGGCGCTGGGCCTGGTCGAGGTCGTCGTGGTCGCCGCGGGCGCGGAGGCGCTCGAGGGTGCACGCCTGGCCATCATCTACGCGCTGGTGCCGCTGCCGGTGCTGTGGTTCGTCTACTGGTGGCTCGACCGCTACGAGCCGGAGCCGCGTCGCTACAAGGTCGCGGCGTTCGTGTGGGGTGGTGTCGGCGCCGTCGGCATCGCGCTCGCCGTCCAGGTGCTGCTGGGGGAGACGACCGACCTGACGAAGGAGCAGCTGGCGACGTTCGTCGCGCCGGCCAGCGAGGAGCCGGCCAAGGGCCTGTTCCTGCTCCTGACGTTCCTGCGCTGGCGCCGCATCATCGACGGCTTCCTGGACGGTCTGATCGTGGCCGGCCTCGTGGGCCTGGGCTTCGCGTTCGTCGAGAACATCGGCTACTACGCCCTCAGCTACGCCGGCGGGCCCGACGTGCCCATCGCCGGCGCGGAGGGCGCCGCCGGCACCTTCGTGGTCCGCGGGATCGCCAGCCCCTTCGCCCACCCGCTCTTCCTGTCGGCGTTCGGCATCGCGCTGGGCCTGGCCGTCGGCATCCGCTCGAAGGTCCTGAAGGTGCTGGTCGGCACCGTCGGCCTCGCGATCAGCATGGTCCTGCACGGGCTGTGGAACGGGTCCGCGTCCTACTTCGGTGGCGTGGGCTTCGCGCTCACCTACTTCGCGCTGTTCCTCCTGTTCGTCACGCTCGCGGTGGTGGCGATCGTGGCACGGTCGCGACAGGTGCGGACGCTCGAGCGGTCGCTGTCGTACGTCGCCGAACGCGGCTGGATCCACCCCGCGGAGATCCCGTACCTCTCGCGCTTCGGCTACCGCAAGCAGGCCCGCCGGCACGCCCGACGTCACCACGGCCGGGTGGCCGGACGGATCGTGCGCCGCTACCAGCGGCTCGCCACCGAGATGGCCTTCCTGCACGACGCGATCATGCAGGGCCAGACGAAGCCGCACGGGGTCGAGCGGACCTACGCGCTGCTCGACGCGATGTACGAGCTGCGCCCCGCGCTCCGCTTCCCGCCGCCCCTGCCCGTCGCGCACCGACGGTGACGCGACGCGGACGCACCGTGGTCACGCGGAGTCCACTACCGTGTCCCTTGACCCCGCGGAAGAGCCGCAACGACACGTCGAGACGGGAGGAGCACCGGTGCCCAGCGAACACGCCTCGGCCGAGCTGCTGGGAGCGCTGAGCAAGCTCCTCACCGACGTCACCGCGGCGCCGCTCTCGCTGGAGGTCCCCGGCGTGGACGAGGTGCGCGCGACGCGCGCCGAGATGGTCGACCAGCTGTCCGACTACGTCATCCCGCGGCTCGTGCAGCTCGAAGCGCCGCTGCTGACCGTCGTGGGCGGGTCGACGGGCGCCGGCAAGTCGACACTGGTCAACTCGCTGGTGGGGGAGCAGGTCACCGAGTCCGGCGTCCTGCGTCCGACCACGCGCTCGCCCGTGCTGGTGCACCATCCCGACGACGCGGAGTGGTTCCAGCCCGACCGCATCCTGCCCGAGCTGCCTCGCACCAAGGCGGTCACGAACGACGTCTACGCGCTGCGCCTGGCTCCCTCCACGGGTGTCCCGCGCGGCCTGGCGATCCTCGACGCGCCCGACATCGACTCGATCGACGCGGCCAACCGCGAGCTGGCCACCCAGCTGCTCGCCGCCGCCGACCTGTGGCTGTTCGTCACCTCGGCCGCGCGCTACGCCGACCAGGTGCCGTGGGACTACCTGGGACGGGCCGCGGAGCGCAGCACGTCGGTGGCCGTGGTCCTCGACCGTACGCACGCCGACGCCGTCGTGGAGGTGCGCGGCCACCTCGCGCGCATGATGACGTCGCGCGGGCTGTCGGACTCCCCGCTCTTCACGGTGCCGGAGTCGCCGGTCGGCGAGGACGGACTGCTGCCCCGGGAGGCCGTCGAGCCCATCCGGGGCTGGCTGCGCGACCTCGCCGCCGACCCGGAGGGACGTTCCGCCGTCGTCTTCGGGACGCTCGACGGCGCGGTGCGCCACAACGTGATGCGCTCGCACGTCGTCGTCGACGGCCTCGACGAGCAGCTCGCGGCCGCGCGTCAGCTCCACGACGACGCCACTCGCACCTACGCCGAGGCGGTCGACCTGCTGCGCCGGGCCACCGCCGACGGCACGGTCATGCGTGGCGAGGTCCTGACGCGCTGGCAGGAGTTCGTCGGCAACGGCGAGCTGCTGCGATCGGTCGAGGAGCGCGTGAGCCGCATCCGCGACCGGCTCGTCGACCAGGTCACCGGCAAGCGCACCCGGTCCGCGGAGGTCAGCGAGGCGGTCGAGTCCGGTCTGCAGACCCTGCTCGTGGAGCAGCTCGAGGCCGCCGCGGAGGCGGTGTACCGCTCCTGGTCCTCGGTCGGCGCGGGCCGGGCGCTGATCGCCTCGGAGCGCGGCCTGGACCGAGCGTCGCGCGACGTCCGGGTCAAGGCCGAGCGGCTCGTCCGCGACTGGCAGGCCGAGGTGCTCGAGCTCGTCCGCGCGGAGGGCTCGGACAAGCGGCTCACCGCGAAGTTCCTCGCCTTCGGCGTCAACGGCATCGGCGTCGCCCTCATGGTGCTCGTGTTCGTCAGCGGGTCGGCCGGGCTCACCGGCGCCGAGGTCGGGGTGGCGGGCGGCACGGCCGTCGTCGCGCAGAAGCTGCTCGAGGCGATCTTCGGCGACCAGGCCGTCCGCCGGCTCGCCGAGCGCGCCCACACGTCGCTGGTCACCGCGGTCGAGGCGCTGGCGACCGCGGAGAGCCGGCGCTACCTCGACCTCGTGACCGACCCCGCCGCGATCGAGGCCTCCCAGACCCGGCTGCGCGACGCCGCGCGCCGGGCCGAGTACGCACGTCACATCGACTTCCTGGACGGAGAGACAGCCTCATGAGCGAGCGTCCCGGACCCGTCGCGCGCGCGACCTCGGCGCTGTTCGGCGGTGAGCGCAACGACGTCGCCGCCCGCCTCGACGGCCTCGGCGAGGCGGTCGAGGCCGCCCGGGGCCGCCTCGACGACGCCCTGCTCGACCCCGCCGCGGCGCTGGCCGAGCGAGCCTCGGAGCGGCTGCGGCTCTCCGGCGAGCACACGATCGTCGCGCTCGCGGGCGCCACGGGCTCGGGCAAGTCGTCGCTGTTCAACTGCCTGACCGACCTCGAGCTCGCCGGTGTGGGCGTGCGCCGTCCGACCACCTCGTGGGCCCTGGCCTGCTCGTGGGGGCCCGACGGCGCGCAGGAGCTGCTCGAGTGGATGGGGATCCCCGCGCGCCACCAGGTGTCGCGGATGAGCATGCTCGACCGCTCGTCGGCCGACACGAAGCTCGACGGGCTGGTCCTGCTCGACCTGCCCGACCACGACTCCACCGAGGTCGCGCACCACCTCGAGATGGACCGGCTGGTCCAGTACGCCGACCTCCTGATCTGGGTCCTCGACCCCCAGAAGTACGCCGACGCCGCCATCCACGACCGCTACATCCGGCCGATGGCGGCCTACCGCGACGTCACGCTCGTCGTGCTCAACCAGATCGACCGGATCCACTTCTCCGAGCGGGAGCGGGCGCTGGGCGACGTGCGCGCCATCCTCGACCGCGAGGGTCTGCCCGGCGTGCCCGTCCTCGGCGTCTCCGCGCACCGGGGCGACGGGGTCGACGACCTCAAGCGCGAGCTCGCGCGGCGCATCCGCGCCAAGGCCTCGGCCAAGGAGCGTCTGGCGCAGGACATCGCGGCCTCGGCCGCCGGCATCGTGACGGTCGGGGGCCGCAGCGACATCCCCGGCATCACCGACATCGACCGCCAGGCGCTCGATCTCGCCCTGCTCGACAGCGTGGGCGCACCGCAGCTCGTCGAGGCGGTGGAGGCCTCGACGCTGCGCACCGCGCGCCGGCACACCGGCTGGCCGCCGCTGCGCTGGGTCGGTCGGCTGCGCAAGGACCCCCTGCGCGAGCTCGGCATCGACCCCGACGGGTCGATCGCGTCGCTCTCGCGCGCCGTGCGGCCGTCGGTCGGGCACGTCCAGCGCGCGCAGGCCGAGTCGGCCGTGCGCGAGATCTCCGAGAAGGCGGCCGTCGGTCTCGAGCGCCCCTGGCGCGACGCCGTCCGCGAGGCGTCGGTCAGCACCAGCGCCGACGTCGTGCGCGAGCTCGACGAGACGGTCGACCGCATCGACCTCGGCCTGTCCCGCACGCCGTTCTGGTGGCGAGCGGTCGACGTGCTGCAGTGGCTCGCGTTCGCGGCGCTCGTCGTCGGCGTCGGTTGGGGAGCGGTCGAGCTGCTCAGCGGCCTCGTGGGCTGGCAGGTGGGCGACGCGCCCGTGGTGGCCGGGACGTCGTTGCCGCTGCTGCTGCTCCTCGGCGGGCTGGTCGGAGGGGTGCTGCTGGCCGCGCTGTCCCGTGCGGCGGTGCGGGCGAGTGCGCGGCGGCGGGCGCAGCAGGCCGACGCGACGCTGCGTCGGGCCGTCGCCGAGGTCTCCGAGCAGAAGGTGGTCGCACCGCTGCAGGTCGAGCTCGACCGCTACGAGCGCTACCGCTCGGGCATCCTGCGCGCCCTGGGCTGACCCCACGGGTGTCGGTGACGACCCGCGAGGCGCGCCACCTCCGCCGCCGTCGGTAGGCTGGGCCTCCTATGGCTGACTACGTTCTCTCCCTGCGCAACGTCCGCAAGGCCCACGGCGACAAGGTCGTCCTCGACGACGTGACCCTCTCGTTCCTGCACGGCGCCAAGATCGGCGTCGTGGGGCCGAACGGCATGGGCAAGTCGTCGCTGCTCAAGCTCATGGCCGGCCTCGACCAGCCGAACAACGGCGACATCGTCCGTGACCCCGAGGCCACCGTCGGCATGCTCCAGCAGGAGCCGCCCCTGACCGAGGGCAAGACCGTCCTGGAGAACGTCGAGGAGGCGGTCTCGGAGGTCAAGGACAAGATGAAGCGCCTCGAGGAGGCGTACGCCGAGATGGGCGAGCCCGACGCCGACTACGACGCCCTCATGGCCGAGACCGGCGACCTGCAGACGTTCCTCGACAGCGTCAACGCGTGGGACCTCGACTCCCGCCTCGACCAGGCCATGGACGCCCTGCGCTGCCCGCCGCCGGACGAGCTCGTCGACCACCTCTCCGGTGGTGAGCGCCGTCGCGTCGCCCTGTGCAAGCTGCTGCTCCAGCAGCCCGACCTGCTGCTCCTCGACGAGCCCACCAACCACCTCGACGCCGAGTCGGTGCAGTGGCTCGAGGGGCACCTCAAGTCCTACCCGGGTGCCGTCCTGGCCGTCACCCACGACCGCTACTTCCTCGACAACGTCGCCGAGTGGATCGCCGAGGTCGACCGTGGTCGCATCCACGGCTACGAGGGCAACTACTCCACCTACCTGGAGACGAAGAAGGAGCGCCTCAAGATCGAGGGCGCGAAGGACGCCAAGCGCGCCAGGATGCTGGAGAAGGAGCTCGACTGGGTCCGCTCCAACGCGAAGGGCCGCCAGGCCAAGAGCAAGGCGCGTCTGGCCCGCTACGAGGAGCTCGCGGCCGAGGCCGAGCGCGCCCGCAAGATCGACACCTCCGAGATCAACATCCCGGCCGGTCCGCGCCTGGGCGACGTGGTGCTCGACGCCAAGGGCCTGACGAAGGGCTTCGAGGGCCGCACGCTGTGGGACGACATCAGCTTCACGCTGCCGCGCGCCGGCATCGTCGGCGTCGTCGGCCCGAACGGCGTCGGCAAGACCACGCTGTTCCGCATGATCACCGGTCACGAGCAGCCCGACTCCGGGACGCTCGAGGTCGGCCAGACCGTCAAGATCTCCTACGCCGACCAGAGCCGCGGGAGCATCGCGGCCGACAAGAACGTGTGGGAGGTCGTCTCGGACGGGCTCGACTTCATCAAGGTCGCGAACTTCGAGATGAACAGCCGCGCGTACGTCGCGTCGTTCGGCTTCAAGGGCGCCGACCAGCAGAAGAAGGCCGGTGTGCTCTCCGGTGGTGAGCGCAACCGCCTCAACCTGGCGCTGACCCTGAAGCAGGGCGGCAACCTGCTCCTGCTCGACGAGCCCACCAACGACCTGGACGTCGAGACCCTCTCGTCGCTGGAGGACGCCCTGCTCGACTTCCCGGGCTGCGCCGTGGTCACGTCGCACGACCGCTGGTTCCTCGACCGCATCGCCACGCACATCCTGGCGTGGGAGGGCACCGAGGACGAGCCGGGCCGCTGGTTCTGGTTCGAGGGCAACTTCGCCTCCTACGAGGAGAACAAGATCGAGCGCCTCGGCGAGGAGGCGGCCCGACCGCACCGCGTCACGCACCGTCGCCTCACCCGCGACTGAGCACGCCCCACGCATCGGAGCACGATCGCCCCTTCCCGAGCCGGGAAGGGGCGATCGTGCTCCAAGACGGGTCAGTCGGCGCCACAGGTGGCGCAGTGCGGTGCGCCCACCCGTCGTGGGCGTGAGCAGCTGCCGCACTCGGCGACGACGTCGCGGCCGCAGCCCTCGCAGTGCGGTCCCTCCTCGCGTACCGGGAACCCGCAGAACGGGCACTCGCCCTTGCGCACCCGGCGGCGCGGGACCCGACGGGCGAGGTAGCGCTGGAGGGCGACGAACGCGACGACGGTGGCCGCCGCGCCCAGCACGGACAGCACGATGGGACCGAGCTCGACGACGTCGATGTAGTCCGTCACGTAGTCGCCTGCGAACCAGACCGCGGTCAGGGTGGCGGCGGCGACGGCCGAGAAGCCGAGGGTCAGGTAGCGCGAGCCGCGAGCCCGCTGGACGGTCAGCAACCGCAGCGACCCGCCGACCAGAGCAGCGACGAGCAGCAGCCTCAGGCCGGCGACCAGCCAGTACCGGTCGTCCCTCCCGTCGGCTCGCCGGTCGAACGACCGCTGCGCGGCATCGGCCTTCTCCTGCGCGGCGTCGGCGGTGGCCCGTGCCTCCTGGAGCTTCCCGCGCTCGCTGCGGTAGGTGGCCTCGGCGCGGTCGAGGGCGGCCTCGAGACGATCGGTCGCCCGTCCCTGGTCGAGGGCGAGCGTGAGCCGGTCGCGGGCCAGGTCCAGCTCGGTCCGCGCGTCGTCGCGTCGGCTCTCCGCGTCGTAGACCTCGTCCTGCGCCTCGCTCGCCCGGTCCAGGGTGCGCTGCTCGGCTGCCGTGTACGCGTACGACGGCGTCTCGCCGACCCAGTCGGCGACCTTCACGTAGAACCAGCTGGTGCCGATGAGCAGGAAGACGGCCAGGACGACGGCGAGGACCTTCTCGCTGCGGGTCGCCTCGACGTCCTCGGGATCGACGCGTGTGCTCATGGTGTCCTCCTCGTGGGGCGGGTACGGGGTCGGAAGGACACCTCGAGCGTGCAGTCGAGCGCCTCGGCGATCGCCGCGAGCGTGTCGAGCTTCGGTGGCCGTCGGGCGGACTCGAAGCGGGCGATCGCCGACTGGGTCGTGCCGAGCAGGTCGGCCAGCTCGCGCTGGGACAGCTTGAGCTCGGTGCGCCGGGCGACCACCTGGGCCACCACGTTGGCGTAGAGCGCCTCGTCCTGGATGTCCTTCACGACCGGCACGCTATCGCACACATGCTATGCCTGTCCATAGCGCGCGTGCGATGTCTCCGTTCCCCGATGTCAGAAGTCGCGGCCCTCGAGGCCGGTGCGGACGGCCTCGAGGACCCTCCCGACGGCGGCGAGGTCCTCGCGGCTGCAGCGTGCGACGAGGTAGTCGTGCACCCCGCGGACGTGGGTGTGGGCGGCCTGCGCCAGCACGTCGTGCCCGTGGTCGGTCAGCACGGCGCTGACGCCGCGCCCGTCGGTGCAGCTCGCGGCGCGACGCACGATGCCGTCACGCTCGAGCCGGGCGATCGTGTGCGTGATGCGGCTGCGCGAGTGCGACACGGCGGAGGCGAGCTCGGCCATGCGGATCGAGCGGTCCTCGGCCTCGGACAGGCGGACGAGGATCTCGTACTCGGCCATCGAGAGGTCGTGCGCGGCGCGCAGGTCGCGGTCGAGCTGGTCGAGGAGCACCGTCGAGCCCCCGAGGTAGGAGCGCCACCACCGCTGCTGCTCGGTGTCGAGCCACGGCGTCGTGTCCGGGTTCTCGTCGATGGGAGCGCTGGTCATGGGGCACATCCTAGGTTCGTGGAGAGGCAGTCCAGGAGAGGGTGTTGATTGAGGCTTCAACTACATGGTAGCGTCTCTCTCGTTGACGGCTCAACCACGAGCCGCACCCCGACTTCAGGAGACACCCATGAGCATCACCACCGGCACCTGGAACCTCGACCCCACGCACACCGAGATCGGCTTCTCCGTGCGTCACATCATGAGCAAGGTCCGCGGCAAGTTCGAGACCTTCGAGGGCTCGATCGTCACCGCCGAGCCCATCACCGACTCCAAGGTCACGGTCGAGGTCGACCTCTCCTCGATCAACACCGGCACCGCCGACCGCGACAACCACCTGCGCTCGAGCGACTTCTTCGACACCGAGACCCACGCGAAGATGACCTTCGTCAGCACGGGCGTCGTCCAGAAGTCCGAGGAGTCCTACGTCGTCAACGGCGACCTGACGATCAAGGGCGTCACCAAGCCCCTGCAGCTCGACGTCGACTTCCTCGGCGAGGGCAAGGACCCGTGGGGCGGCACGCGCGTCGGCGTCGAGGCCACCGGCGAGATCAGCCGCAAGGAGTTCGGCATCGACTTCAACATCCCGCTCGAGGGTGACAAGGTCATGATCGGCGACAAGATCACCATCACGATCAACGCGGAGGCCGTGCTCGAGGCCTGAGCCCGCACGCACCGCTGCGCAGCACGACTGCGACAGCACCCCTGGCGGCGTCCACCCCTCGCGGGTGGGCGCCGTCAGTCGTCGTGGGCCAGGACCATCCGCAGCGCGAGCCGGGCGTGCAGCTCGGCGACGTCCTCCGGCGTCTGCGGTCCCGTGGGGGAGAACCAGCGCACGAGGTCGATGCTCAGGGAGAGGATCGCGCGGGTGGTGCCGACCACGTCGTCGACGGCGAAGTCGCCCGAGGCGACGCCGGCCTCGAGCACCCGCTGCATGACGCGCTCGATCGCGCGACGCAGCGCGGCGACCTCGGAGCGGTGCTCCGGGGTCAGGGCGTCGAACTCGTACTGGACGATCCGGCCGACCCGGCTGTGCGACGCGTGCCAGGCGCTGAAGTCGTGCACGAAGCGGCGCAGGCGCTCGGGGGGAGTGGTGGCGGGGTCGTCGGCGGACTCCACGACCTGCAGGGCCGAGCGGTGTCCGTCGATGCTCACGGTGAAGAGCAGCGACTCCTTGGTGTCGTGGTGGACGTAGACCGCTGCGGGGCTCATGCCCGCACGCGCCGCGATGTCGCGGGTCGTCGTCGCCGTGAAGCCCTTCTCGGCGAACGCCTCGACGGCAGCCTCCAGGAGCCGCTCGCGCGCTGTGGCGGTCATGACATCGTCCCTTTCGTCGGTTGACAGCATGGCCCATGCCGGGCACGCTAAGCAAGCGCTTACCTACTGGCGCGTCACTTCACGTCCGAGCACGAGACACACCAGAGCACGAGGGACCCGATGGACCGCACCGTCTACACCGCCGACCACGAGGACTTCCGCGACACCTGCGCGACGTTCCTGGCCAAGAAGGTCGCCCCGCACATCGAGCAGTACATCGAGGACAAGGCCCTCCCGCGCGACTTCTGGCTGGCGGCGGGCGAGCTCGGCCTCCTCGGCCTGGAGATCCCCGAGGAGTTCGGCGGTGCCGGCGCCGAGGACTTCCGGTTCAACGCCGTCTGGGCCGAGGAGCTCAGCAAGGTCAGCGCCGCCCTCGCGTCCTGCGTCGGCATCCACTCCGACATCACCGCGCCCTACATCGTCGAGCTCGGCACGCAGGAGCAGAAGGAGCGCTGGCTGCCGAAGATCGCGTCGGGCGAGTGCCTGCTGGCCATCGGCATGACCGAGCCCGGCGGCGGCTCCGACCTCGCCGCGCTGAAGACCACCGCTGTCCGCGACGGCGACGAGTGGGTCATCAACGGCTCCAAGACCTTCATCACCAACGGCTACAGCGCCGACCTCGTGGTCACCGCCGTCCGCACGTCCCCGGAGAAGGGCGCCAAGGGCATCACCCTCTTCGCCATCGAGGCCGGCGACGAGGGCTTCAGCCGCGGCCGCAAGCTCGACAAGGTCGGCCAGACCGAGTCCGACACCGCCGAGCTGTTCTTCGAGAACGTCCGTGTCGGCGACGACCGGATCATCGGCGAGCTCGACCGCGGCTTCATCCACATGATGCAGAAGCTCCCGCAGGAGCGGCTCAGCTGCGCGATCTCCAACATCGCCCACGCCAAGCAGATCCTCGTCGAGACGATCCAGTACGCCAAGGACCGCAAGGCGTTCGGCCAGGCCATCGGCAACTTCCAGTGGAACAAGTTCCTCATCGCCGAGCTCGTTACCAAGATCGAGGTCGCCGAGGCCTACCTCGACAACGCCGTCGCCGCCCACGCCGAGAAGAAGTTCAGCGCCGTCGACGCCGCCAAGGCCAAGTGGTACACGTCCGACGTCCAGAACCAGGTGCTCGACCACTGCGTCCAGATCCACGGCGGCTACGGGTTCATGAACGAGTACCGCGTGGCCCGTGCCTGGCGCGACGCCCGCGTGACCCGCATCTGGGCCGGCTCCAACGAGATCATGAAGGAGCTCATCGGCCGCGACCTCGGCCTCTGAGCGCTGTTCCCTTCGCCGCCCAGGGCCCGGCACCCCTGCCGGGCCGCCCCGCAGGATCCCCCCACCACCGGAAGGCAGCACCATGACCGAAGCCGTCATCGTCTCGACCGCCCGCTCGCCCATCGGGCGCGCGGTCAAGGGCTCGCTGAAGGACATGCGTCCCGACGACCTCACCGTGCAGATGGTGCAGGCCGCCCTCGCCAAGGTCCCCGGGCTCGACCCGAAGGACATCACCGACCTGCACCTCGGTGTCGGCCAGCCGGCCGGCGAGGCGGGCCACAACCTGGCGCGCGCCGTGGCGGTGCTCTCCGGCATGGACCACCTGCCCGGCGTCACCGTGAACCGGTACTGCTCGTCGTCGCTGCAGACCACCCGCATGGCCTTCCACGCCATCAAGGCCGGTGAGGGCGACGCCTACATCTCGGCCGGCGTCGAGACGGTCAGCCGCTTCCAGAACGGGTTCTCCGACCTGCCCGGCTCGGAGAACCCGCTGTTCGCCGACGCCATCGCCCGCACCGCGAAGCGGGCCGAAGGTGGCGCCGACACGTGGACGGACCCGCGCGAGGCCGGTGAGCTGCCCGACCTCTACATCGCGATGGGCCAGACGGCGGAGAACGTCGCCCAGCACCTCGGCATGAGCCGCGAGGAGCAGGACGAGTTCGGCGTCCGCAGCCAGAACCTCGCCGAGGCGGCCATCGAGTCCGGCTTCTGGGCGAAGGACATCACGCCCGTCACGCTGCCCGACGGCACCGTCGTCTCGAAGGACGACGGCCCGCGCGCGGGTGTGACGCTCGAGGCCGTCAGCCAGCTCAAGCCGGTGTTCCGTCCCGACGGCACCGTCACGGCCGGCAACGCGTGTCCGCTCAACGACGGCGCCGCGGCCGTCGTGATCATGAGCGACGAGAAGGCCAAGGCGCTCGGCCTGACGCCGCTGGCGCGCATCGTCTCGACCGCCGTGACCGGCCTCTCGCCGGAGATCATGGGTCTCGGCCCCGTCGAGGCCATCCCGGCCGCGCTGCGCAACGCCGGCATGGGCATCGACGACATCGACCTCTACGAGATCAACGAGGCGTTCGCGGTCCAGTCGTGGGGCTCGGCGAAGGTGCTCGGCATCCCGCTGGACAAGCTCAACGTCAACGGCGGCGCGATCGCCGTCGGCCACCCGTTCGGCATGACCGGTGCCCGCATCACCAGCACGCTCATCAACTCCCTGCAGTGGCACGACAAGCAGTTCGGCGTCGAGTCGATGTGCGTCGGCGGCGGCATGGGCATGGCGATGGTCATCGAGCGGCTGTCCTGATGGGTCGCTTCGACGGCAAGGTCGCGGTCGTCACCGGCGCCAGCCGGGGCATCGGCCTCGGCATCGCGCAGCGGCTGGTCGACGACGGCGCGAAGGTGCTGGTCACGGCCCGCAAGACCGGCGCGCTCGAGGAGGCCGTCGCGACCCTGGGCGCCGACCGCGCCGCGTACGTCGCGGGCTCGGGCGACGACGCCGCGCACCAGGAGGAGGCGGTCCGCACCGCGATCGAGCGGTTCGGTCGGCTCGACTTCCTGGTGAACAACACCGGCATCAACCCGGTGTACGGCCGCATGATCGACATCGACCTCGAGGCCGCGGCGAAGATCTTCGCGGTCAACGTGCTGTCGGCCGTCGCGTGGGCGCAGCAGGCCTACCGGCAGTGGATGGGCGAGCACGGCGGCGCCATCGTCAACGTGTCGTCGGTGGCCGGGCTCAAGCCGGCCCCGAACATCGGCATGTACGGCGCGTCGAAGTCCGCGCTCATCCACGTGACCGAGGAGCTCGCCGTCGAGCTCGGCCCCGACATCCGCGTGAACGGCGTGGCCCCGGCCGTCGTGAAGACGAGGTTCGCGAAGGCGCTCTACGAGGGTCGCGAGGACGAGGTGTCGGCACCGTACCCGCTCAAGCGGCTCGGCCTGCCCGAGGACATCGCGGGCGTCGTCGGCTTCCTGCTGTCCGACGACGCAGGGTGGCTGACCGGCCAGACCATCACCGCCGACGGCGGCCTGCTGCTGACCGGTGGCGTCTGACCTCGCTGCAGTCCTGGACGACCCCGTGGCCACCTGGTGGCCACGGGGTCGTCCGTCTGTGCCGGGTGCCTGCGGCCGCGCCGCGTGACCTCCCCCGTTCATCGGTGGATCTGCAACCGCAGGAGTGGCCCTGACGTTGCTGAGGCACCGATGCGCAGGAGGTCGGCCTGTCGGTGTCGGGGCAACGACAGGAGCGCGTCTGCGGTTGCCCAGGCACCGATGGGGGAGGAGAAGCGGGCGGGTGGCGTGCGCGGCGTCGTGTGACACGAAGAACATGAGGAAACCCTCGGAATAAACTTGAGGATCCTCTCACGTTTTGCGACGATGGTGCTTCCGCCCACCTGTCGCAGCGAGGTATCACGACGTGACCACCACCCCCACGAGCCCGACGAGCACCACCACCGCCACGGGAGGCCGCCGCGAGGCGCTGGTCGACCGGCTCCGAGGAGGGCAGCGCTACGCCGTGGTCGCCGGCGGGCAGGGGGAGCCGTGGCTCCAGCCGCTCGCCGCGCTCGTGCGCGACTTCGCCCTCGAGTCCGACGTCGCCGGTGTCGTCGCGCGGGCCGAGCAGCGTCTCGCACCCGTCGCCACCGAGCTGCTGCGCACCGGGGTCGACGTCGCACCTCTCGCGTGGCTCGACGCCCTCGCCGTCGGCGAGTCGGCCGAGGACGACGACGCCCCCGAGGTGCCCGACGCAGCGACGCTCCAGGCCCCTGCGGTCTCGGTCCCCGGCATCCTGCTGACGCAGCTGGCCGGTCTCGCCGCCCAGCAGCGCCAGGGGCTGGACGTCGTCGCGACGCCGCCGGTCGCCTGCGCCGGGCACTCCCAGGGCGCGTACGTGGTCGAGGCGCTGGCAGGGGCGGACCCGGCCGACCTCTACGCCCACGCGCGCCTGGCGGGTGCCGCCGCGCAGGTCGTCGGCCGTCGCCGTGGCCTGCTCGGCGCCACGATGCTCAGCGTGTCGGGGGAGAGCCCCGAACGGGTCGCCGCGGCGCTGGCCCCGCTGCCCGCCTCGGCCGGCGTCGTCACCCGGCTGCGCAACGGTCGCCGCGCCGTCGTGCTGTCCGGGCCGCAGGAGGGCCTGCGGCGCGCCGTCGACCTGCTCGAGCAGGCCGCGGCCGCGGAGAAGGACGAGCGGTCGCGCAAGGTCACCGGGGGTGCCGCCTTCGCACCCGTCGTCGAGCCGGTCGCCGCCCAGCTCGCCTTCCACCACCCCGACCTCGACGCCGCCGCCGACCTCGCCGCGACGTGGGCCGACGTCTGCGGCCTCGACGTCGAGCAGGCTCGTCGGCTCACGCGCCGCGCGATCGTCGACCCGGTCGACTGGGTGGCGGAGGTCGAGCGCGTCCTCGACGCCGGCGCCGAGTGGCTGCTCGACGTCGGCCCCGGCGACCTCGCGGCGCGACTCAGCGCCGCCGAGGCCAAGGTCCGGGGCGCCGGTGTCGTGTCCGTCGCGACCCGCCGCGGCCACCGAGAGCTCACCGTCCCGGGCGCCGCGCCGCGCCGCAGCCGTCCCTGGAGCTCCTACGCCCCCACGGCCGCCCAGCTGCCCGACGGCTCGCTGCGCGTCGAGACGGCGTTCACGCGTCTCACGGGTCTCTCGCCCGTCCTGCTCGCGGGCATGACGCCCACGACCGTCGACGCGAAGATCGTCGCCGCTGCCGCGAACGCCGGCTTCTGGGCCGAGCTGGCCGGTGGCGGGCAGGTCAGCGAGCCGATCTTCGCCGACCGCATGGCCGAGCTGCGCGAGCTGCTCGACGAGGGCCGCACGTTCCAGTTCAACTCCCTCTTCCTCGACCCGTACCTCTGGAAGCTGCAGCTCGGCGGTCAGCGGCTGGTGCAGAAGGCCCGCGCGGCCGGGGCGCCGGTCGACGGCGTGGTCGTCACCGCGGGCGTCCCCGAGCTCGACGAGGCCGTCGCGCTCGTCGAGGAGCTCTCGGAGGTGGGGGTCCAGCACGTCGCGTTCAAGCCGGGCACCGTCGCGCAGATCCGTCAGGTGCTGGCCATCGCGGAGCAGGTCGCGCCACGTCCCGTGATGATCCAGATCGAGGGCGGCAAGGCCGGCGGGCACCACTCGTGGGAGGACCTGGACGACCTGCTCGTCGCCACCTACGCCCAGCTGCGCGCGCACGACAACGTGGTGGTGTGCGTCGGCGGAGGCATCGGGACCCCCGAGGTCGCCGCCGCCTACCTGACCGGCGAGTGGGCCCGTGCCCACGGCCACCCGGTGATGCCGCTCGACGGCGTGCTCGTCGGCACGGCAGCCATGGCGACGCTCGAGGCCACCACGGCACCCGAGGTCAAGCAGCTGCTCGTCGACACCCCCGGCACCCCCGACTGGGTCGGAGCGGGCCACGCGTCCGGCGGCATGGCCTCGGGCCGCAGCCAGCTCGGCGCCGACATCCACGAGATCGACAACACCGCCTCGCGCACCGGCCGCCTGCTCGACGAGGTGGCCGGTGACGCCGAGGCCGTCGCGGCCCGCCGTGACGAGATCGTCGAGGCGCTCGACCGCACCGCCAAGCCGTACTTCGGCGACGTCGCCACGATGACGTACGGCACGTGGCTCGACCGCTTCGCGAAGCTCACGACCGACCGGGTCGCCCCCACGGGGATCGACGAGGACGGTGGCTCGGCCCCGGCGGGGGTGCCGGGCCGTGGGCGGCGGAGGGGCTGGCTCGACGTGACCCTGCGCGACCGTTTCCACGCCATGCTGCAGCGCGCCGAGGCGCGTCTGGCGCCCGAGGACCACGGCGACGTCGCCACGCTCTTCGCCGCCCCGGCCGACGTCGAGGACGCGGCCGTCGCCCTCGCGACGCTGCGGGAGACCTACCCGGCCGCCGACGACGTCGTGCTGCACCCGGCCGACGTCCCGTTCTTCGTGCAGGTCTGCCGCCGACCCGGCAAGCCCGTGCCGTTCGTGCCCGTGGTCGACGCCGACGTGCGTCGCTGGTGGCGCTCGGACTCGCTGTGGCAGGCCCACGACCCGCGCTTCGGCGCCGACCAGGTGTGCGTCATCCCCGGCACCGTCTCGGTCGCCGGCATCACGCGCGTCGACGAGCCCGTGGGCGACCTGCTGCGCCGCTTCGAGGACGCGACGGTCGACGCCGTGCTCGCCGCCGGTGCCGCACCGCGCGAGGTCGTCGGCCTGCGTCGGGCGGAGGGCGCCGAGGGTGCCGTCTCGCTCGTGCTGGCGGCGCCGGACGCCGTCTGGTCGGGCCGCACGGTCCGCAACCCCGTCCACCGGCTCGGCGCGCCCGCCTCGACGTCGAGCGGCTGGGTCATCGTGGCGCCCGAGCGCGCCGAGCACCCCGAGACCGGCGCCGTGCTGACCGGGGCGGGCGGCTCGGCCGAGCTGACGGTCCCGCTCGACCGTGCGGGACGCGTGCTGACCCTGGCCTTCGACGTGACGGACGCGGTCGCGACCGGCGCCGCACCCGTCGTGCCGGTCTCGACGGCTGCCGCGGCGATGCTCGACCTCCTGAGCGCCGCGGCGGGCGGCTCGCTGCCCACCGTGTCGGACGACGCCGCCGAGCTCGTCGCGTCCTGGAGCGACGACGTCGTGGCCGACCACGCCGGCGTCACCGCCGGCACCACCACCGACTTCGTCCCCGACGCGCTCGTCGGGCTCGCCTGGCCGGCGGTCTTCGCCGTCATCGGTGCAGCACGCGCAGCGTCGGGGGAGCCGGTCGTGGAGGGCATGCTCGACCTCGTCCACCTCGACCACGCGGTCGACGTCGCGACCGCGCCGACCGACGGTGCCGACCTCGCCGTCCGCGCCTCGCTGCGCTCGGTGGAGGCCACCGACCTCGGTCGCGTCGTCACGGTCGACGTCGACGTCCGGCAGGGCGACGTCTCCGTCGCGAGCCTGGTCGAGCGCTTCTGCGTGCGCGGTCGTCCCGGCACGACCGACGCGGGTGAGCCCCTGCGCGCCGGCGGGCGTCTGGACGACGCGGAGGTGCACCCGACCCCGCGTCGCACGCGGGCCGAGGGCTCCGTGACCGCTCCCGCCGACCTCCGTGCGTTCGCCGCGGTCTCCGGCGACCACAACCCGATCCACACCAGCACGGCCGCCGCCCGCCTCGCGGGCCTCGGCGAGCCGATCGCGCACGGCATGTGGCTCTCGGCCGCCGCGCAGCGCGTCGTCGTCGAGGGCACCGGTCGCACGCTGCTCGGCTGGACCACGCGCTGGCTCAGCCCGCTCGCACCCGGAGCCGAGGTCTCCGTGAAGGCCGAGCGCACGGCGCTCGTCGAGGGCGACGAGGTCGTCGAGGTCACCTGCCGGGCAGGCGGGGAGCTCGTCATGGCCGCCACCGCGCGGCTGCGCGCACCGCGGACCGCCTACGCCTTCCCGGGCCAGGGCATCCAGCACGCGGGCATGGGCATGGCCGGCTACCAGCGCTCGAAGGCCGCGCGTGCCGTCTGGGACCGCGCCGACGCGCACACCCGCAGCGCGCTCGGGTTCTCGATCCTCACCGTCGTGCGCGACAACCCGACGGTCCTCGTCGCGCACGGCACCACCCACAAGCACCCCGACGGCGTGCTGTTCCTGACCCAGTTCACGCAGGTGGCCATGGCGGTGCTCGGCGCCGCGCAGATGGCCGAGCTGCGCGAGTCGGGCGCGTTCGTCGAGGGCTCCGTGCTCGCCGGCCACTCGGTCGGCGAGTACAACGCGCTCGCGGCCGTCTCGGGCGTCATCCCGCTCGAGGCCGTCGTCGAGGTCGTGTTCCAGCGTGGCTCCGTCATGCACACGCTCGTCCCGCGCGACGAGCAGGGCCGCAGCGACTACCGCCTCGCCGCCATCCGGCCGTCCCAGATCGGCCTGGCCGACGACGAGGTCACGGCCTACGTCGACGGCGTGGCCGAGCGCAGCGGCGAGTTCCTGCAGATCGTCAACTACAACCTGCGCGGCTCGCAGTACGCGATCGCCGGCACGGTGAAGGGCCTGGAGGTCCTCGAGGCGGACATCGCCGAGCGTCGCGCACGCTTCGGCGGCAAGGCGGCGTTCATCCTGGTGCCGGGCATCGACGTGCCGTTCCACTCGCGGGTGCTGCACGGCGGCGTGCCCGACTTCCGCGCGCGACTCGAGGAGCTGCTGCCCGCCGAGATCGACCCGTCGATCCTCGAGGGCCGCTACGTGCCGAACCTGGTGCCGCGGCCGTTCTCGCTCGCGGAGGACTTCATCCGGGAGGTCGCCGACCTGGTCGGCGCCTCTCCGCTCGACGAGGTGCTCTCCGACTTCGCCGCCTGGGCCGCGCGGCCGCAGGCGCTGTGCCGGACGCTGCTGATCGAGCTGCTGGCCTGGCAGTTCGCCAGCCCGGTGCGCTGGATCGAGACGCAGGACCTGATGTTCGCGAGCGTCGAGAACGGTGGCCTCGGGGTCGAGCGGTTCGTGGAGATCGGGGTGGGACAGTCGCCGACGGTCGCCAACCTCGCCTCCTCGACGCTCAAGCTCCCGGCCGTGCAGTCGACGCTCGGCGCCCGCGGCGTCGACGTCGCGAACATCGAGCGCGACGCGGCTGCCGTCTTCGCCACCGACGAGGACCCGACCCCGGTCGAGGACGACGTCGTCGAGGAGCGCCCGGCCGCCGAGGCCGCGCCCACTCCTGCGACGACCACCCCGACGGCCGCACCCGCCTCCTCCGGAGGTCCGAGGCCCGCGGACCTGACGTTCGACGCCGCCGACGGCACCCGCACGCTCATCGCGTGGTGGACGAAGCTGCGCCCCGAGCAGATCGGTGCGGCCGACTCCATCGAGTCGCTGTGCGACGGTGCGTCGTCACGCCGCAACCAGCTGCTGGTCGACCTCGGCGGGGAGCTGTCGCTGGGCGCGATCGACGGTGCGGCCGACGCCGACGTGCCCACGCTGTCGGCGCAGGTCAAGGGCCTGGCCCGCGGCTACAAGCCGTTCGGTCCCGTGCTCTCGGCGACGTTCGCCGACCACCTCAAGAAGGTGCTCGGCCCGACGGGGCGCAAGCAGTCGTCCGTGGCCGACCGCGTGAGCGACGTCTGGCAGCTCGGCCCCGGCTGGGCCAGCCACGTGCTGGCCGAGCTGGCGCTCTCCACCCGCGAGGGTGCGAGCGTGCGCGGTGGCGACCTCGCCACCGTCACCACGCCGACCAACGGCGCCGAGGTCGACGCGGCCGTCGACGCGGCGGTGCAGGCCGTGGCCGCGCGCCACGGCGTGACCGTCGCGCTGCCGGCCGCCGGCGGCTCCGACGCCACCGTCGACGCGGCCGCGCTGGCGGAGATCACCGGCGACATCACCGGGCCCGACGGCGTGCTGGCGAGCACGGCTCGTCACCTCCTGGCCCGCCTCGGGCTGTCGGACGAGGTGCCCATGACGGAGGACGACGAGGACGTCCGCCGTGTGCTCGCCCGGGTGGAGGCCGAGCTCGGCTCCGACTGGGTCGACGCCGTCGCGCCTGCGTTCGACGAGCGTCGGGCGGTGCTGCTCGACGACCGGTGGGCGAGCGCCCGTGAGGACCTCGCGCGACTCGCGCTCGGCCAGGTCGACGTCGAGCCCAGCCGGTTCGCGGGTGCGGGAGAGGTCGTCGCGACCCAGGCCCGCTGGTGGGCCGGACGCACCGACGACGCAGGCCTGGAGGCCCGTCTGGGGCAGGTGGCCGAGCTCGCGCTCGACACGACCCCGGGCACCTGGGCCGACGAGGTCGCGCTCGTCACCGGCGCCAGCCGCGGCTCCATCGCCGCGTCGGTGGTGGGTGAGCTGCTCGCCGGTGGCGCGACGGTCGTCGCCACCACGTCGGGCCTCGACAGCCGCAAGGTCGGCTTCTTCCGCGAGCTCTACCGCTCGCACGCCCGCGCCGGCGCCCGCCTCTGGGTGGTCCCCGCCAACATGGCGTCGTTCGCCGACGTCGATGCGCTCGCGTCGTGGGTGGTCGCCGAGCAGTCCCGCACGGTCGGCAGCACCAAGCACGTCGCCAAGCCGGCGCTCGTGCCGACGATGCTCGTGCCGTTCGCAGCCGGACGCGTCATGGGCGACCTGTCCGACGCGGGCAGTCGCACCGAGGTCGAGGCCCGCATCCTGCTGTGGTCGGTGGAGCGCCTCGTCGGTGCCCTCGCCACGACCGGACGCGACCACGACCTCGCCTCGCGCCTGCACGTGCTGCTCCCGGGCTCGCCCAACCGCGGCATGCTCGGCGGCGACGGCGCGTACGGCGAGGCCAAGGCCGCGCTCGACGCCGTCGTCACGAAGTGGGGTGCCGAGAAGAACTGGTCCGAGCGCGTGACGCTCACCCACGCCGTCATCGGCTGGGTCCGCGGCACGGGGCTCATGGGCGGCAACGACCCGCTCGTGCAGGCCGTCGAGGCTGCGGGAGTCCGGACCTGGAGCCCCGAGGAGATGGCGTCCGCGCTGCTCGAGCAGGGCTGCACCCCGGCCGTGCGCGAGCAGGCCGCCGCCGCCCCGGTCGAGCTCGACCTGACCGGCGGCCTCGGCGAGGCCGACCTCGACCTGCGCGCGCTCGCCGAGAACCTGGAGCGGCCGGCTGCCGACGTCGAGGACACGACCGCGACGGTCGCGGCCCTCGCGCCGTCGCCCGCGCAGCTGCCCGACATCGCTGCCCCCGCGTGGGGCGACGTGTCGGCGCGTCCCGAGGACCTCGTGGTCGTCGTCGGCACCGGCGAGCTCGGCCCGTACGGCTCGGCGCGCACCCGCTTCGAGATGGAGGTGCACGACGAGCTGTCCGCGGCCGGCGTGCTCGAGCTGGCGTGGAACACCGGCCTGCTGGCGTGGGACGAGGCGAACCAGGGCTGGTACGACGTCGAGACGAACGAGGCGGTCGACGAGGCCGACGTGCACGAGCGCTACCACGACACCGTCGTCGAGCGCTGCGGCATCCGCACGTACGGCGACGACGGCTCGATGGTCGACAACAGCGCGCCGCTGCTGACGTCGGTGTTCCTCGAGCAGGACCTGACGTTCGCCGTCGGCAGCGAGGCCGAGGCGCGCGCGATGCACGCCGCCGATCCCGAGCGCACGACGATCACCGCGTCGCAGGACGGCGAGTGGACGGTGACCCGCAAGGCCGGCACCGAGATCCGCGTGCCGCGCCGGATGGAGCTCACGCGCACCATCGGCGGGCAGATCCCGACCGGGTTCGACCCGGCCGTCTGGGGCGTGCCGGCCGAGATGCTCGAGAGCATCGACCGCGTGGCGATCTGGAACCTCGTGTGCACCGTCGACGCGTTCCTGTCGAGCGGGTTCACGCCGGCGGAGCTGATGCGCTGGGTGCACCCGGCGTTCGTCGCGAACACGCAGGGCACCGGCATGGGCGGCATGGCCTCCATGCACGCGCTGTACATCAACACGCTGCTGGGGGAGAGCAACCCGAACGACATCCTCCAGGAGGCGCTGCCCAACGTCATCGCCGCGCACGTGGTGCAGTCGTACGTGGGCAGCTACGGCGCGATGATCCACCCGGTCGCCGCGTGCGCGACCACGGCCGTCTCCGTCGAGGAGGGGGTCGACAAGATCCGTGTCGGGAAGGCCGAGTTCGTGGTGGCCGGCGGGTTCGACGACCTCAGCACCGAGGGCATCATCGGCTTCGCCGACATGTCCGCGACGGCCGACTCCGGCGCGATGCTCGCGCAGGGGATCGACCCGCGGCGGGTCAGCCGGGCCAACGACCGTCGGCGTGGTGGGTTCGTGGAGTCGCAGGGCGGCGGCACGCTCCTGCTCGCCCGAGGTGACGTGGCGGCCCGGATGGGGCTGCCGGTGCATGCTGTCGTGGCCTACGCCGGGTCGTTCGCGGACGGTGTGCACACGTCGATCCCGGCGCCCGGCATCGGCGCGCTGGCGGCGGGCATCGGCGGACGCGAGTCGCAGCTGGCCCGCTCGCTCGCGGCGCTCGGACTCGACGCCGACGACGTGGGCGTCGTCAGCAAGCACGACACGTCGACGGCCGCGAATGACCCGAACGAGTCCGAGCTGCACGAGCGCCTCGCGGCGGCGATCGGGCGCAGCGCCGGCAACCCGCTGTTCGTCGTGTCGCAGAAGACGCTGACCGGGCACGCGAAGGGCGGCGCGGCGGCGTTCCAGCTGATCGGTCTCACGCAGGTGCTCACGAGCGGCGTCCTGCCGCCGAACCGCAGCCTCGACTGCGTCGACGACGTCCTGGCCGAGCACGAGCACCTGGTGTGGCTGCGCGAGCCGCTCGCCGGAGCGACGCTCAAGGCGGGTCTGGTGACGAGCCTCGGCTTCGGGCACGTGGCCGGCCTGATCGCGCTGGCCCACCCGGAGGCGTTCGTGCAGGCGCTGCCCGAGGGTGACCGCGAGGCGTACCGCGCGCGGGCACGGGAGCGTGCCGTGGCGGGCCGGATGCGCCTGGCCCAGGTGATGGTCGGCTCGGCGGCGGCGTACGAGCGTCCACCGGGACGTCGGCTCGGCACGGACGGCGTGCGTGGTCGCGAGGCGTCGGTGCTGCTCGACCCGCAGGCCCGCCTCGGCGCCGACGGCGTCTACGTGGGGCCGTCGTGCTCGTGACGTCGGACCCGTCCCGCGCTGCGAGCGCCGGGGCGGGTCCGCCCGAGCAGGCCGGCGTGAGGGCGGCGGACGCCGTCGCCCCCAGAGTCGACGTGCTGGGGGCTGACGTGCTGGGGGCCGGCGTGATCGGTGTGGGGGTCGACCTCGTGCACGTGCCGTCGTTCGCGGAGCAGCTGGAGCTGGCGGGGTCGCGGTTCGCGGGCGTGTTCACGCCGGGCGAGCGTCGTGACGCGGCCGACCGTGCAGCCGGGCACGGTGGTGGCCCGGGGCGCCACCTGGCCGTCCGGTGGGCGGCGAAGGAGGCGCTGGTGAAGGCGTGGTCGGCGCCGCTCTTCGGCGAGCCGCCGGTGATGGGCGACGAGGCGCTGCGGCAGGTGGAGGTGGTGTGCGACGCCTGGGGCCGCCCCCGCCTGCGCCTGCTCGGCGACGTCGCCCGCCACCTCCCCGACGTCCGGTCGCACCTGAGCCTGACCCACGACGCCGACCACGCCCTCGCCTACGTCCTCCTCACCCACTGACCCCTGCTTGCCCTTTGGGTTGGGCCCCACCCAAAGGGTGACTCCCCACATCAGCGTTGGATGGGGACGAACCTTCTGGGTGGGGGAGATGCCGCGACGTCTCAGCCCCAGGGGCGCGCGACCTCGACGTACAACCTCCGCGAACGCGCCCGTGCGGCCTCGATCCGGGCGCACGTCGTGGCTTGTCTCACCGGGGAGAGGTCGACCCACCCCCACCGCGACACGCCGTTACGAGCGTCGCGGACAAGGTCCTCGCGGATCTTCTCCTGCACGATGGTCCGCCCGGGATCGGACGGATCCGGGTTGAGCCGCCCGTACTTGACGAGGCCGTCGAACTCACCGACATGACGGTCGAGGGTCCACAGGAAGTCGACGCGTCCGACCGTCCGCCCCATGAGGTCAACGATGACGACCTGCGGCTCGGGGAGGTCCACGCCATGGCGCCAGAACATCACGAAGGACCGCGACTCGCCGACGCTCTCGAACCGTGCGTCGGCGAGCTGGACGGCGCGGCGGACAGCGTCCGCGTTGGCCCAGGAGCGGAAGCGGGCGACGTGCGCGTCCACCTCGTCGGCATCCATACCGGTGCGCCGCAGTGCGTTGCTGAGCGCGACGACCCCTTGCTCGACGCCGTGCAGGCTCGTCGTCTCGAGGGCCGCACGGACCGGCGAGGTGCAACGGTAGCCGTCGACGTCGACCACGTCGTCGACCGTGATCGTCGGCTCGTGCCAGACCACTCCGGCCCGGTGTCGTCCCGTCCGCCCGTCGAGGCGCGTGAGGTGCACCTCCGACAGGTCGACGTCCCAGAGGTCGAGGCCGTGGAGTGCAGCGGCGGACTGGTGCGACGCGACTGCTCCGTCATCGACGCGCGCCAGGACGGAGCGCGTGACGACGGCGTGCCGGGTGACGACGTCGAGCTTCTCCCACTCGGCCGCGACGGCGTAGGCGCCGTACCTGATCTTCACCAGGACGCCCAGCGTGAGCAGGGCGGTGGTGCGGTTCTTGTCTACGCCGAGGTCACGGAGGTGACGGGCCAGCAGGAACCCGCCGTGGGCGGCGGCGCGCGCGACGAGATGGTCGAGGAGATCGCTCATAGGACGAGCGAACGCCCCCGACACCGGGGCCAGCCAGGGTCGCACTCCGACCTGTGGACGGCGGCCCCCTCCCTGACAGGGCTGTGGACGAGGGCACGTCGGCTGGGATCTGCGTCGCCCCACCCCCACGGGTGCGTCCCCACCCAACGCTGGGTAGGGGAGCCACCCTTTGGGTTGGGCCCAACCCAAAGGGTGGGAGGGGGTCAGCGGGGGTCGGGCTCGGAGGCGAGGAGGTAGGAGGCGAGGAGGCGCTTGAGCTCGATGACGGCCTCGGCGTGACCCTGGCCGTCGCGGACGGAGAAGTTCAGCATCGAGTAGGTGACGTGCACGAGCACCTCGGCCATGATCTGGCGACGTTCGCGCGGCGTGCCCGGGGTGAGGGGGGCGAGGAAGCGGGCGACGGCGGCGGCCAGCTCGCGCTCGGTCACGGCGGCGGTCGCGCGGGTCGCGGGGGTCGACTGCACGGCCAGCCACACCGCGCGACGCGACGGGTCGTCGGACCACAGGCTCGCCATGTGGTCGATCATCCGGTCGAGGAAGCGCAGCCAGTCCAGGGACGGGATCATCTCCGAGAACCGGGTGAGCTCCTCGTGCACGGCGACGGCGTCCTGGCGGTCGAGCTCGCAGACGATCACGTACTTGTTCGCGAAGTACTGGTAGAGCGTGCCGGTCGGCAGTCCGGCGCGCTGCGAGACCTCCTCGCAGGTGAACGACTCGAACCCGACGTCGAGCAGCAGCTCGCGCGCGGTGCGCAGCAGCAGCTCGAACTTGGCCCGACTGCGCTCCTGCGTGGGGCGACGTCGGGGCTCGAGGATCTCGGCGGTCACGCGGCCCACCCTAGGGGACGCGGCGAGCCGGCGAGAGCGTTCCCGGCCGTGACCTACTCGCGAGTCACCTGCCGCCTCCCGCCGCCGACGACGCGGGGGAGCGGCCGCTCAGGCTCGCAGCCCGGCCTGGATGAGCGGCTCGATGAGGTCGCCGATGCCGTCGAAGCCGGCGCCCAGGGTCTGGCCGTGGCTGTGGCGGAAGTGGATGCCCTCGAGGATCACCGCGAGCTTGAAGAAGGCGAGCGCGAGGTGGAAGTCGATGTCGGAGACGTCGCGTCCCGACCGCTGCGCGTAGCGCGCGAGCACCTCCTCGCGCGACAGGTACCCGGGCGCCTGGGCGGCGTCGGTCACCAGACCGGCCGCGGCGTCGCCGGCCGCCTCGGCGAGCTGCTGGTAGGCGAGCAGGACGGCGACGTCGGTGAGCGGGTCGCCGAGCGTGCTCATCTCCCAGTCGAGCACCGCGGTCACCCGGTCGCCGCCCTCGGGGCTCGCGTCGACGAGCAGGTTGTCGAGCCGGTAGTCGCCGTGCACGACCGTGCCCTCGCCCGATGTGGGGATCGACGCGTCGAGCCGCGCGATCAGCTCGTCCATGCCCGGGAGGTCCCGGCTGCGCGACGCGTCGAGCTGCTTCTTCCAGCGCCGCACCTGACGCTCCAGGTAGCCGTCGGGACGGCCGAAGTCGCCGAGCCCGACCTGCTCGGGCACGACGGCGTGCAGGTCGGCGAGCACGTCGACCATGCGCTCGGTGATGGTCCGCACCCGCTGCTCGCCGAGCGCGGCGAGGTCCGACGCGCGCGCGAACGGCGTGCCGACGACCCGCTCCATCACGTAGAACGGCGCACCGAGGACCGTGTCGTCCTGGCAGAGCCCGTAGGTGGCGGGCACGGGGACCGCGGTGTCGGCGAGCGCGGTGATGACGCGGTGCTCACGGGCCATGTCGTGGGCCGTGGCGAGCACGTGACCGAGGGGCGGCCGGCGGACGATGACGTCACGTCGTCCGTCGGTGACGGCGTACGTCAGGTTCGACTTGCCGCCGGTGATGAGCGACACCTCGAGCGGGCCGACGAGCAGGCCGGGGGCCTGCTCGTCGAGCCAGCGCGCGAAGGCGTCGAGGTCGAGTCCCTCGGGCGTGCTCACGGTCGGGTCAGTCCTTCGGTCCGCCGGCGACGTAGATGACCTGGCCCGACACGAAGCCGGCACCCTCGCTGACGAGGAACGACGCCGTGTGCGCGATGTCCTCGGGCTGGCCGACACGCTGCACGGGGATCTGCTCGGCGGAGAACGTGATGAAGTCGTCGAACGGGACGCCGATGCGCTCCGCGGTGGCGGCCGTCATGTGGGTCTGGATGAAGCCGGGGGCGATCGCGTTGGCCGTCACGCCGAACTTGCCCAGCTCGATGGCGAGGGTCTTGGTGTAGCCCTGCAGACCGGCCTTGGCGGCGGAGTAGTTCGCCTGGCCGCGGTTGCCGAGCGCGGAGGTGCTCGAGAGGTTGACGATGCGGCCGAACTTCGCCTCGACCATGTGCTTCTGGGTGGCCTTGACCGTGTTGAAGGAGCCGCGCAGGTGGACGGCCATGACGGCGTCCCAGTCCTCGACGGTCATCTTGAAGAGCAGGTTGTCGCGGATGATGCCGGCGTTGTTGACGACGACGGTCGGGCCGCCGAGCTCGGCGGTGATCCGCTCGACGGCGGCCTCGACCGCGGCGGGGTCGGAGACGTCGGCACCGACCGCGAGGGCCGTGCCACCGGCCGCGGTGATGGCCTCGACGGTGCCGGAGCAGGCGTTCTCGTCGAGGTCGACGACGGCGACGGCCAGGCCGTCGGCGGCCAGGCGCTGGGCCACGGCGGCACCGATGCCCTGGGCGGCTCCGGTGACGAGGGCGGTGCGGCGGTTCTCGCTCATGCAGTTCTCCTGAGGTAAGCGCTTGCTTAGGTCTGCGCTCACGGTAGCGCACGGCGCTCGTCGCGGCCAGGGCCCGACCGCGGCGCCACCACGACGGCGCGACGACGCGCGAGGTGAGTCACAGAAGATGAGGAATCCCTCGGCTTTGGGGTAAGGTTGAGGAAACCCTCATGTTTCAGGAGATCGCATGACGCAGCTCGACGTGTCCGCCCCCGACGCCGCGGCCGACCCCGCGGCGGGTGCGGCGACGCAGGCGGCCCGACCCCACCACCGCGACGTCCTCGCGCAGCGACGTGCGGACCGGACGGCGCGCGTCGAGCCTCGCGGCCGTCGTCAGCACACCGCGCGCGAACGGGCCCACCTCCTCGTCGACGAGGGCACGTTCGTCGAGATCTCGCCGTTGCGCACGGCGGGTCCCTCGAGCGGCAGCGGCGTGGTCATCGGCTGGGGCCTCGTCGGCGGACGGCCGGTCGTGGTGGCCAGCCACGACGCTGCGGTCGCCTCGGGCGCGATCGGCGCGGTGTTCGCCGAGACGGTCCAGCGCGCGCAGCGCATCGCCATCGACCGGGGCCACCCGATCGTCTACATCAACGACTCCGGGGGAGCGCGGATCCACGACGGCATCCACGCCCTCCACGGCTGCGGCGGCATCTTCGCCAACAACGTCGAGGCCAGCCGGAAGATCCCGCAGATCTCCCTCATCCTCGGCCCGTGCGCCGGTGCCGCGGCCTACTCGCCGGCACTGACCGACTGGACGATCATGGTCAAGGAGCAGGGACAGATGTTCCTCACCGGGCCCGAGATCGTCCGTGCGGCCACCGGCGAGGACGCGACCGCCGACGAGATCGGCGGCTCGGGCATGCACACGCGCACGAGCGGCGTCGCCCACCTCGAGGTGGACGACGAGCAGGCCGCGCTCGACGCCGCTCGCGGCATCCTCTCCTTCCTGCCCTCGCGCGTCGGCGGCGCACAGGTGCTGGTCGAGCCGGTGCCCGCTCGGCCCGAGGCCGTCGCCCGCCTGCCGCACGTGGTGCCCGACAAGTCGAGCATCGTCTTCGACATGCACGAGGTCCTCGACGGTGTGCTGGACGACCGCCCCCGCCTCGAGCTCAGCCCCGCGCACGCTCCGAGCGTGCTGACGGTGCTCGCCCACCTCGACGGCCGCCCCGTCGGCATCGTCGCCAACCAGCCGAGGGCGCGCGGCGGGATCCTCGACGCCAAGGCGTCCGTGAAGGCCTCGCGGTTCGTCGACTTCTGCGCCCGCTACGGCCTGCCCGTGCTCACCTTCGTCGACGTGCCCGGCTTCCTGCCCGGCACGGTCGAGGAGGGCCGTGGCGTCATCACGCAGGGCGCGACGATGCTGCGCGCCTACGTGGAGGCGCAGTCGCCCGTGCTCACCGTCGTCGTCCGCAAGGCGTACGGCGGCGCCTACATCGCGATGGGCTCGCGCTCCCTGGGCGCCGACTTCACCTGGGCGTGGTCGGGCTCGGAGATCGCCGTCATGGGCCCGGGTGGCGCCGTGGCGCTGCTCCACCGCCGCGCGCTGAAGGACGCCGAGGACCCCGACACCCTGCGCGACGAGCTCGCCGCCGAGTACCGCGAGAACGTCGCGCGGCCCTACCTCGCCGCCGAGGCGGGCATCCTCGACGACGTCATCGTCCCGGAGGAGACGCGCGAGCGCATGGTCCAGGCGCTCGGTGTCCTGGCCCCGCGGGCCGAGGGGAGCCGCGCATGAGCGCCGCGACCACGGCGACGGCGACCGCCGACATCGTCTCGAACGTCTGGAAGCTCGTCACCGAGGTCGGCGCGCAGGTGCGTGAGGGCGACATCCTCGCCGTGCTCGAGTCGATGAAGATGGAGCTGCCCGTGCACGCGCCCGCCACCGGCACGGTGGCCGAGGTGCTCGTCGCCGAGGGGCAGATCGTCCAGGAGGGCGACGCCCTCGTCGTCATCGCCACCCAGGACGAGGCCCCCGCAGCGGTCTGAGAGCATGCTCGGGTGCCCGAGCCGACCACGCCCGTCGTCCACGACCTGCCGATGCGCTGGGCCGACCTGGACCAGCTGGGGCACGTCAACAACGTCACGTACGTCGACTACGCCGCCGAGGCGCGGGCGGTGCACGTGGCCGACGGCGACCTGCGGGACCGACCGGCGCGGACGGTGTCGGTGGAGTACCTGCGGCCGCTGCTGCTGAGCAGCACCCCCGTGCGCGTCACGTCCGTCGACGACGGCGAGCGCCTGGTGCAGGAGATCGCGCCGGCCACGGCGACGACGCCGTTCGCCCGCGCGACGTGGCACGACGAGCCGCTGCCCGACCTCGACCTCGGGGCCTCGGGGGAGACCTACGACCTGAGGGTGCGCCGCAGCGACCTCGGACCCGACGGCGACGTGACGGTCGAGGCGCTCTTCGAGTTCGCCCAGGAGGCGCGCATCGTGTCCGTCGTCCGGGTGGCCGGCACGGCCGGCAGCGGTCGGTACGTGGTCGCGCGCGTCGACGTGCAGCGCGGCGGTCCGTTCACGTGGGGGACGGCGACGGTCCCGGCCCGCAGCACCGTCACCCGGGTCGGGCGGTCGTCGTTCACCGTGACCACGCTCTTCGACGACGGACGCCAGGGTCGTGCCGACGCCGTGCTCGTCGGGTTCGACCTGGAGACGCAGACGTCGCGCGTGCTCGGTGCGGAGGAACGCGCCGTGCTGGAGGCTCAGCTCAGCTGACGGGCGCGTCGTCGGCGGTGTTCACCATGAACGTCGCGGCGTGCTGCACGTAGGCCCAGAACTGCGCGTCCTGCTCGGGCGTGAGGTCGACGGCGTCCAGGCCCGCGCGGAAGTGGTGCAGCCAGCGGTCGCGGGCGGCCATCGTGACCGCGAAGGGCGCGTGGCGCATGCGCAGGCGCGGGTGGCCGCGGGTCTCGCTGTACGTCGTCGGGCCACCCCAGTACTGCTCGAGGAACAGGGTGAAGCGCTCGGCCGCCGGCGCGAGGTCCTCCTCCGGGTACATGGGGCGCAGGAGGGCGTCGGTGGCCACGCCGGCGTAGAACACGTCGACGATCCGCTCGATCGTGGCGCGGCCGCCGATCTCCTCGTAGAAGGTGGTGCTCACGGGGCGGGCCTCTCGGCGGGGATCGCGCTGGACGGGATGCGGATGCCGGCCTTGTCGAAGCGACGCTTGACGCGCTGGCGCAGCGTGCGGGCCACGAGCCACTGCTGCAGCGGCGCGGTCTTGAGCACGACGCGCACGACCACGCCGTCCTTGTCGAAGCGCTCCACGCCCCACACCTCGGGCTCCTCGATGATGACGCCGGCGAAGCGGTCCTCGCGGTACATCGACTCGGCCTCCTCGGCGAGGATCGCCTGCACCTCGTCGAGGTCGGAGTCGTAGTCGACGGTGACGTCGAGGACCGTGCGGGCCCAGTTCTGGCTCTGGTTGCCGACCCGGAGGATCTCGCCGTTGCGGACGTACCAGACGGTGCCGTTGACGTCGCGCAGGCGGGTGACGCGCAGGCCGACGGCCTCGACCGTGCCGCTCGCCTCGCCGAGGTCGACGGAGTCGCCGACGCCGTACTGGTCCTCGAGGATCATCGAGACTCCGGCGAGGTAGTCCTTGACGAGCGTCTGCGCGCCGAAGCCGAGCGCGACGCCGAGGATGCCGGCGCTGGTGAGCAGCGGGGCGATCGGCACGCCGACGACGCCGAGCACCATGACGAAGGCGACGCCGGCGATCACGAGGCCGACGATCGAGCTCAGCAGGTCGCCCATGGCCTGGGCACGCTGCTTGCGGCGCTCGCCGGACCCGGGTCGCAGGTCCGAGAGCAGCGCTCCGGCGCGGCTGTTGGCGAGGGCGTCGGGGACCTGGCCCTCGCCGGCTCGTTTGACGACCCGACGGATCGCGCGGCGGGTGACCCAGCGGACCACCATCGCCACGAGGAGGATCACGAGGATCTGCGTCCCGCTCTCCATCAGCCGGTCGCCGGTCCAGGCCGACGGCAGGTTCACGTCGAGGCTCAGCATGGTCACCAGCCTACGGGCGGGGCCAGGGGCGATACGATGACCCCATGAAGGCTCCCGCGCGCATCCTCGCCGTCGTCGTCTCCACGCTCGTGGTGCTCGGCACGACCTCTGCCACGGCCTGGGCCGACTCGCCGGCCTCCGAGGCCTGGCCGGCCCCGCCGGAGCGCAGCACGCTCGAGTGGATCCTGCTGGTCGGCGGCGGCACGGTCGGCCTCTTCGTCGTCGTCGCCCTCTTCGGCCTGCTCACGGCCCGCAACAACTACGTGCCCCCGCCGCCGTCGACCGACGTCGAGGTCGCGCCGGGCCACGAGGCCGCGCACCACCACTGACCGACCCCCACCCCGGCCGGCTCGTCCTGGACGGGCCGGCCGTCGTGCGTCGTGGGGCGGGGGATTCCCAGGCGGACCTGGGAATCTTCGCTAGGCACGAGAATCTCTGGCCAGGCACGGACATCTCAGCCAGGCACGGAGAGGTCTCCACGCTTCTCTGAGATTCCCGTGCTCGGTGGAGATTCCCAGGTCGACCTGGGAATCTCCACCCAGCGGCGAGGTCAGCTGGCCGCGCGGGCGCGGAGGGCGCGGGCGAGGTCGTCGCGACCCTCGGACACGTAGCGCTTCGCGGCGGCCGGGGCCTCGGTGGAGCCCAGCCAGGCGTCGACGGCGTCGAGTGCGGCCTGCGTGGGGTTGGCGAGGGGGAACAGGTAGACGAGCGCGACCTGGCCGATCCAGACGCCCTTGTCCTCGATGACCGTCTCGGCCATCTCGAGGTAGCGCTGGACGAACGGCTCGAGCACGTCGGCCTGGCCCGACACCTGGAACGCCGACGCGGTCTGGCGGCGGGTCTCGTTGGGCGTCGACGTGTCGACGACCGCCGCCTGCCAGGCTGCCTCCTTGGCCTCGGAGGAGGGCCGGACGGCGCGGGCCGCGGCGGCCCGCTCGCGGCCGGAGATGGTCTGGTCGCGCTCCAGCTCGGCCTCGATCTCCGCCTCGTCGGCCGCACCGAGACGTGCGAGCGCCGTCACGAGCGTCCACCGCAGGTCGGTGTCGACGTCGAGCCCGGGCAGGCCGTCCGAGAGCAGGGTGCGCAGGTGGTCGGGGCTGGTGGCCGCGGACGCGTAGCCGCGCACGAACGCCAGCTGGTGGTCGCTGCCGGGCTCGGCGGCCTCCGCGAGCGCCCGGACCCCGGACTCCCAGCGCTCCGCGAGGGGCGGACGCTTCTCGTCGGACGTGTACAGGTTGACGGCGGACTGGCCCTGACGCAGCAGTGAGGACACGGCCGTGAGGTCGGTCTCGGAGCCGATCCCCGCGAGCACGAGCGACACGAAGTCCGTCGACGACAGCTCGGCGTCGCGCGTCATGTCCCAGGCCGACCCCCAGCAGAGCGCCCGGGGCAGCGACTCCTCGAACGCCATGTCGTGCTCCACGAGCGAGGCGAACGACTGCTCGTCGAGGCGGATCTTGGCGTAGGTGAGGTCGTCGTCGTTGAGCAGCACGAGCGCCGGCCGGCGCAGGCCGACCAGCTCCGGCACCGCGGTGCGTTCACCGCGGACGTCCGTCTCGACGCGCTCGGTGCGCACGAGGCGACCGTCGACGACGTCGTACAGGCCGATCGCGATCCGGTGACGCCGCAGCGTCGGGTACGCCTCGATCGCGGTCTGCTCGACGGCGAAGGACGTGAACGTGCCGTCCTCGCCCACCTCGGCGTCGGCGCGCAGCGTGTTGACGCCCGACGTCTGCAGCCACTCCTCGGCCCACGACGCCAGCTCGCGGCCCGACGCCGCCTCCAGCTCGGTGAGCAGGTCCTGCAGCGTGGTGTTGCCGTACGCGTGCTTGCTGAAGTAGGCGCGCAGCCCGGCGAAGAAGTCCTCGACGCCGACCCACGCGACGAGCTGCTTGAGGCTCGACGCGCCCTTCGCGTAGGTGATGCCGTCGAAGTTCGCCTCGACGGCGTGCAGGTCGTAGTTGTCGGCGGCGATGGGGTGCGTCGAGGGCAGCTGGTCCTGGCGGTAGGCCCAGTTCTTGCGGTTGTTCGTGAACCCGGTCCACGCGTCGGTGAAGCGCGTCGCCTCGACCGAGGAGTGGTGCGCCGCGAACTCGGCGAACGACTCGTTCAGCCACAGGTCGTCCCACCACTTCATGGTCACGAGGTCGCCGAACCACATGTGCGCCATCTCGTGCAGGATCGTGTTCGCGCGCTGCTCGTAGGCGGCCACCGTCTGGCGGCTGCGGAAGATCATCTCGTCGCGGAACGTCACGCAGCCCGCGTTCTCCATCGCGCCCATGTTGTACTCCGGCACGAACAGCTGGTCGTACTTCACGAACGGGTACGCCATCTGGAACGCGTCCTCGAAGAACGCGAAGCCCTGCTTGGTGACGAGGAGGATGTCGTCGGCGTCGAGGTGCTCGACGAGCGACTGACGGCACCAGACGCCCAGCGGGATGTCGCCGTACTCGCCGGAGTAGACGTCGGTGACGCCGTGGTACTCGCCGGCGACGAGCGCCGTGATGTACGTCGACATCGTCTTCGTGGTCTCGAAGACGCGCGTGCTGACGCCGCCCTCGCCCTCGACCGTCTCGGCGACCGGGGCGTTGGACACGACGGCCCAGTGGCTCGGCGCGGTCACGCGGAAGTCGAAGGTGGCCTTCAGGTCGGGCTGCTCGAACGTCGTGAACACGCGGCGCGCGTCGGGCACCTCGAACTGCGTGTAGAGGTAGACGCGCTCGTCGGCGGGGTCGACGAAGCGGTGCAGCCCCTCGCCGGAGTGGGAGTACGCGCACGTGGCCTCGACGCGCAGCTCGTTCTCGGCCTGCAGGTCGGGCAGCGGGATGCGGCTGTCGGCGTAGGTGGCGGGGTCGAGCGACGTCCCGTTCAGGGTGATCGAGGCGATCTCGCCGTCCACGAGGTCGGCGAACGTGGCGGAGCCGGGGACGGCGCCGAACTGCACGGTGGTGACGGACCCGAACCTCTCCGTGCCCTGGGTCAGGTCGAGCTCGACGACGTAGTGGTCGGTCGAGATGACGCTGGCGCGTTCGGTGGCTTCTTCACGAGTCAGGTTCGTTCCGGGCATGGCGCCCACTCTATGCACCGGGCGCCGAGGGCGACGCGCCGAATCCCCTGGCGTGCCGCGCGTCACCGACCGCTCAGGCGCGGGTGCCCTCGAAGTACGTGAGCGCGCCGGCGCGGTCGAGCCGGACGTCGACGAGGCCGGCGTCGCCGAGCCAGGCGCGCACCTCGGTGCCCCGCACCGGCGGACCGAGCACGCCGAGAGCCCGCCCGATCCGGTGCCCCGGCCGGTACAGCAGGCCGGCGTCGACGCAGAAGGCGCTCCCGACGAGTCGTCCGCCGGGCCGCAGCACCCGCGCCAGCTCGTGCACCGCGGCCTCGGGGTCCGGGAAGCAGTGCAGGCTCGTGAACGTGAGCACGAGGTCGTACGTCTCGTCGGCGTCGGCGAGCTGCTCCACGTCGGCCACGCGGGTCTCGACGTCGGCCGCGACGCCGAGCCGGTCGGCCTCGCGTCGCGTCCGCTCGAGCATGGCGGGCGAGATGTCGGCGGCCACGTAGTGCAGGGCGTGGTCCACCGGCAGGTCGCGCAGCACCACCCCGCCGCCGCACGGCAGGTCCAGCACGGTGCCGCCCGCAGGCACGGCGGCGAGCTCGCGGCGCGCCCGACGGTGCAGCTCCTCGACGCTCGAGCCCATGCCGACCCGCCACAGCAGCGCCCCGAGGTGCGGGTCGCCGCTGATCCGGTCGTAGACCGCGGCCCACGGGTGGTCGCGCTGCCACGTGCCGCTCGGGTCGCGCCTGCCGTCGCTCATGCTGGGACGATACGACCTCGGGCCCGGACCTGCGGCAGGATGGACGCCGTGGACCTTCCCTTCGCGCGCTCCGAGCGCTCGTCCGTCGGGATCGAGTGGGAGCTCGCCCTCGTCGACGCCGACTCGGGCGACCTGCGCCAGGTCGCCCAGACCGTGCTCGACGCCGTCGCCCCCGCGGGCGGAGGGGAGCACCCGCTGATCCGGCAGGAGCTGCTGCTCAACACCGTCGAGGTGGTCTCGCGCGTCCGTCGCACGGTCGCGGAGGCGGGCGCCGACCTGCAGGAGGCGATCGACGAGATCCGCACGGTCACCGACCCGCTGCGCGTCGAGCTCATGAGCGCGGGCACCCATCCGTTCGCCCGCTGGGACAACCAGAAGGTCACCGACAAGGAGCGGTACGCCACGCTCATCGACCGCACCCAGTGGTGGGGTCGCCAGATGCTCATCTACGGCGTCCACGTGCACGTCGGCATCGAGGACCGCGCGAAGGTGCTGCCCATCAGCAACGCGATGCTCGCGTACTACGGCCACCTGCAGGTGCTGAGCGCGTCGTCGCCGTTCTGGGGCGGCGAGGCCACGGGGTACGCGTCGAACCGCGCGCTGATGTTCCAGCAGCTGCCGACGGCGGGTCTGCCGTTCCACTTCCAGCAGTGGTCCGAGCTCGAGCATTACGTCGACGACCTCACGACCACGGGGGTCATCGACGTCTTCGACGAGATCCGCTGGGACCTGCGCCCGTCGCCGAAGTTCGGCACGCTCGAGGTGCGTGTCTGCGACGGGATCCCCACGATGAGCGAGCTGCTCAGCATCTCGGCGCTCACCCACTGCCTCGTCGAGCACTTCTCGAGCGAGCTCGACGCGGGCCGCGACCTGCCCGACCTGCCGCCGTGGTTCGCGCAGGAGAACAAGTGGCGCTCGGCGCGCTACGGCATGGACTCCTGGCTCATCCTCGACCAGCACGCGCGCGAGGACCTCGTGACCGCCGACCTCTCCCGTCTCCTGGTCACCCTGGAGCCGGTGGCGGAGCGGCTGGGCTGCAGCGAGGAGCTCGCCGGCATCGCCGACATCGTGCGCACCGGCCCGTCCTACCGGCGCCAACGTCGGGTCGCGGACGCGCACGACGGCCGTCTCGACGCCGTCGTCGCCTCGCTCGTCGCGGAGATGCGCGCCGGTCACCCGGTGCCGGTCAGCGCCCCCTGAGCCGCCACCGCGGTGGCGTAGCGGTCGACGACGAGGTCGACGAGCCGGGGGTCGGCGAGGTCGTCGTCGAGCAGGGGGCGGCTGACGACGTCCACGTCGCAGCGGGACACCCGGTCGTGGAAGAACCCCGGCGCCATCAGCAGCGACGACACGACGACCCGGCGGTCGGCGTTCTGGGCCCTGGCGTCGGCGACGACGTCGGCGAGCGGACGGCCGGTGCCTCCGACGTACCCGAGCGGCACGACCTGGCCGATGGCGACGCTCAGGTCGCGGGCCACCTGCTCGAAGCAGGCCTGCGCGACCGGGTCGCTCGAGCCGGCGGAGGCCATGACGACGACGTCGGCGTCCTGCGTGCCGGCCTCGAGCAGCCGGCGCACCAACGCGCCCACGAGCCGGTCGTCCGGCCCGAGCGTGGCCGCGGCGACGCAGCCGGGCGCCGACGCGGCGCGCGCGACGTCGACCCGCACGTGGAACCCCGGGGCCAGCAGCAGTGGCACGACGACGGCGGGGCCGGCGAGCGTCGCGACGACGTCGTCGGGCGTCGGCTCCTGCACGTCGACGTAGGCGTCGCGCACGGCGACGTCGGGCAGGCGCCGACGCACCGCCTCGACGAGGCCGAGCACGGCCCGTCGACCCGCCGGGCTGGACGTGCCGTGGCTGGTCGCGACGAGCGCGGGACGGGTGCGGCGTGGGTTCGTGGGACGTGGGTTCGTGGAACGGGGGCTCATGGGTGCTCCTGCACGGCGAGGCGGTAGCCCCGCTTGACGACGGTGAGGACGGCGGAGCGGCCGATCGCCTCGCGCAGGCGCGCGACGGCCATCTCCGCGGTGTGGGGGTCGGTCGACTCCCCGGGCAGGACGGCGAGCAGCTGCTCGCGGCTGCACACGGCCCCGGGCCGTTCGGCGAGCAGGCGCAGCACCGCGAGCCCGCTCGGGGAGACCGGCAGCGGCTGGTGGTCGAGCGTCGCGGTCGTGGCGTGCAGCCGCAGCTGGCCGTCGGGGAGCGCGATCGCGGCCGCGTCCTCGCCGAGGTGCACGATCAGCTCCCGCACGAGGGCACCGAGGCGGTACCGCTCCGGCACCAACGGGTCGAAGCCGCGGGAGACGAGCGGCTCCGCGGTGACCGGTCCGACGGCGGCGAGGGTGAGTCTGTCGGCCGCGACCAGGGCGTGCAGCGCGTCGAGGCCGTCGTGCCGCTCCACGACCTCGAGCCACGCCGACGCGCCGGGCGCCGAGGTGAACACGACCGCGTCGTACCCGCCCGCGGTCGCCGCGACCACGGAGCGCTCGACGGCCTCGGGGTCCGGCGGCGGGCCCCAGCGGTAGACGACGAGGGTCGTGGTGACCGCCCCGCCGCCCTGCAGCGCCTTCTCGATGCCGTCGTCGCCCGCGCCGTGGTGCTGCACGGCCACGTGCAGGCCGTCGACACCCTCCGTCAGCAGGAGCTGCACGATCTCGGCCGACGTCTCGGACTCCGCCACCCAGTCGGGCACGAGACCCCCCGCCTGGAGGGCACCGCGCGCCTTGGGCCCGCGGGCCACGATGCGGGTCTGCGCGAGGGCCTCGACGAGGTCGTGCCCCAGGCCCGAGGCCTCGGCCGTGTCCAGCCAGCCGCGGAAGCCGATGCCCGTCGTCACGACGAGCACGTCGGGCGGGTCGGCGACGAGCCCGCGGGTCGCGGCCAGCAGACCGGCCTCGTCGAGGTGGGACTCCACGCCGAGCGCCGACGCGGTCGTCACCTCGGCACCGCGCCGCTGCAGGGCACCGGACAGCTCGTCGGCACGCCGTTGGGCGGTGACCAGCACCGTGGTGCCGGACAGGACGGGACGCAGGACGTTCACGATCACCCAGTCTGCGGGACGCCGACGTGCACCACACCGTCGACGACGTCGACGGTGTAGGTGTCGAGGGACACGTCGGGGTCGTCGAGGCAGCGTCCGGTGCGCAGGTCGAAGGCCTGCTTGTGCAGCGGGGACACGACGATCGGGACGTCGCCGCGCGAGCCCACCAGGCCGCGCGCGATGACGTTCGCCCCGGTGAACGGGTCGCGGTGGGAGACCGCGCGCACCTCGTCGGTGTCGGCGAGCCGGAACAGCGCCACCTGCCGGCCGTCGACGAGCGCGGCCGCACCGCGGTCCGGGTGCAGGTCGTCGAGGCGGCACACGGGCACGAGCGTCGGGGGCGCGTCGGGTGCGTCCAGGAACGTGGTCACAGGGGTCCTCCGGCGGTACGGACGGGCAGGGTGGGTCCACCGATGACGACGCCGCGCTCCTCGGCCGTGGCGGGGCGCTTCTGGCCACGCTCGGGCACGTAGGCGAGGTCGGGGTCGGCGACGTCGGGCGCGTTGACGAACGACGCGAACTTGCGCAGCTTCTCGGGGTCCTCGAGGGTGGCGGCCCACTCGTCGCGGTAGCCGCCCACGTGCGCGTCCATCGCGGCGTCGAGGTCGGCGGCGATGCCGAGCGAGTCGTCGAGCACGACGGCGCGGATCGCGTCGATGCCGCCCTCGACCGACTCGACCCACGGCGCCGTGCGCTGCAGCCGGTCCGCGGTGCGCACGTAGTACATGAGGAAGCGGTCGATCGCGCGCACGAGCTGCTCGGTGGTGAGGTCCTCGGCGAACAGCTGGGCGTGCCGGGGCGTGAAGCCGCCGTTGCCGCCCACGTACATGTTCCAGCCCTGGTCGGTGGCGATGACGCCGACGTCCTTGCCGCGCGCCTCGGCGCACTCGCGGGCGCAGCCGGAGACGCCGAGCTTGATCTTGTGCGGCGAGCGCAGGCCTCGGTAGCGCAGCTCGAGCGCGACGGCCAGACCCACCGAGTCCTGCACGCCGAAGCGGCACCACGTCGACCCCACGCACGACTTCACGGTGCGCAGGGACTTGCCGTACGCGTGGCCCGACTCGAACCCCGCGTCGACGAGGCGCGACCAGATGGCGGGCAGCTGCTCGATGCGCGCGCCGAACAGGTCGATGCGCTGGCCGCCCGTGATCTTCGTGTACAGGCCGAAGTCCTGCGCGACCTGGCCGATGACGATGAGCCCTTCCGGCGTCACCTCACCGCCCGGGATGCGCGGCACGACCGAGTAGGTGCCGTCCTTCTGCATGTTGGCCATGACGTGGTCGTTCGTGTCCTGCAGGGCGGCGCGCTCGCCGTCGAGCACGTGCTCCTGGTACAGCGACGCGAGGATCGACGCGGCCACCGGGCGGCAGACGTCGCAGCCGCGGCCCCGGCCGTGCGCGGCGAGCAGCTCGCTGAACGTGCGGATCCCGCTCACCCGCACGACGTCGAACAGCTGGGCGCGGCTGAGCGAGAAGTGCTCGCACAGGTCGTTCCCGACCTCGATGCCCGCCTCGGCGAGCTGGGCCTGCAGCAGCTGCTTGACCATCGGCACGCACGAGCCGCAGCTCGTGCCGGCCTTCGTGCACGCCTTCACCCCGGCCACGTCGGTGCAGCCCTGCTCGGTCACGGCGCAGCGCACCGTGCCGGCCGTGACGTTGTTGCACGAGCAGACGGTCGCCGCGTCGGGCAGCGCGCCCGTCGTCGGTCCCTCCGCCGACTCCGGCAGCAGCCAGGCGGCCGGGTCGCCGCCGAGCGGGTGCCCCACGAGCGGGCGCAGGCTGCCGTACGCGGACGCGTCGCCCACGAGCACGCCACCCAGGAGGGTCGAGGCGTCGTCGCTGAGGACGAGCTTCTTGTACAGGCCCTGCACGGGGTCGGCGTAGACGACCTCGAGGCTGTCCGGCGTGGTCCCGAAGGCGTCGCCGAAGCTGGCGACATCGACCCCGAGCAGCTTGAGCTTCGTCGACAGGTCGGCGTCGGCGAACGTGGCCTCGCCGCCGAGCAGGCGGTCGGCCACCACCTCCGCCATCGTGTAGCCCGGCCCGACCAGCCCCCAGACCCGGTCGGACACGCACGCGACCTCGCCGACCGCGTAGACGGCGGGATCGCTCGTACGGCACGCCGCGTCGGCGAGCACGCCGCCGCGTGGGTGCACCGCCAGCCCGGCTCCGCGGGCGAGCTCGTCCCGCGGACGCACGCCGGTGGCGAACACGACGACGTCGACGTCGAGCGGGTCGCCGGTGGCGAACTCCATGCGCGTCACGCGGCCGGCGTCGTCGGCGACCACGCGCGACGTGGCGGTGGACGTGCGGACGGCGACGCCGAGACCCTCGACCAGTCGACGCAGCGCCTCGCCGCCGCCCGCGTCGACCTGGACCGGCATGAGCCGGTCGGCGAACTCCACCACCGTCGTGTCGGTGCCGAGCGTGGTCAGGGCACCGGCGGCCTCCAGGCCCAGCAGCCCGCCGCCGACGACCGCGCCGCGCACGGGGCGGCCCAGCGCCTCGCCGCGCTCGGACACCCAGGCGCGGAGGGCGTCGAGGTCGTCGACGGTGCGGTAGACGAAGCAGCCCCGCAGGTCGGCCCCCTCCACCGGCGGCACCGCGGCGTACGAGCCGGTGGCCAGGACGAGGGCGTCGTAGCGCCGCTCCCGGCCGCCGACGACGACCGTGCGCGCCGACGCGTCGACCGACTCGACCGCCGTGCCGGTGTGCAGCGTGACGCCGGGCGTGTCCCACAGCGACGCGTCGCCGAGCAGCAGCTCCTCGGGGCCGGAGAGGCCGAAGTAGCTGGTCAGCGCCACCCGGTCGTAGGGCGCGTGCACCTCCTCGCCGTAGACCTCCACGTCCCACCGCGAGGTCGCGTCGCGCTCCACGAGGGCTTCGACGAGACGACGGGCGACCATGCCGGCTCCGGCCACGACCAGGGTGCTGCGTTCCATGTCGACGACGCTAGGCAGGGCGTGTGTCGGGGCCCGACGCCGCCGGTTACCGCGCTGCAACACCTCGCTCACGCACGGCAGGGGTCTCCTGTGAGGTCGCCGGGACGGCCGGGTCGACCTCCTGCAGCCAGTCGACGAGACCGCACACGAGGGTGCGGCAGCCACCGCACCCCGTGGTCGCGCGCGTGGTCGTCACCACCTCGTCGACCGTGCAGCAGCCGCCGTCCCACGCGGCGACGACGTCGGCCTTCGTGACCCCGTTGCAGCGGCACACCGTCGTGCTCGACGGCATCGTCGTGGGGGAGCCCGGCTGGTCCTCAGGCGCGCCGACGAGGAGCTGGAGCGGGTCAGGCGGGACGACGCCCGGGCGGTCGAGCTGCACGGAGAGCCGCGCGGCCAGCTCGGGCGACCCGACGCACGTCATCCCGACGAGCGTCCCCTGGCGGACCACGACTTCCACGTAGCGCCGGGCGCCGGCGTCGTCGAGGGCGAGGACGCGGTCGTCCTCGTGCGCCGTCGACGCGCGCGTGCCCGCCGTGACGACGTCGAGGCCGACGGCCTTCAGCCGCAGGGTCGCGCCCTGCACCGGGAGCGTCGGCACGGGACGGTCGCGCACGAGGCGCGCGGCGAGCGCATCGGCCTGCGACCAGCCCGGGGCGACCAGGCCGCTCACGCCGTCCGGCGTCTCGGCGCAGTCGCCGATCGCGCTGACGGTCGGGTCGCTGGTGCGCAGGTCGGCATCGACGACGATCCCGTGGCGCACCGTGAGCCCGGCCTCGACGGCCAGCTCGGTCCGCGGGACGGACCCGGTCGCGAGCACGAGGAGGTCGGTCGGCACGCGCGTCCCGTCGCCGAGGACCACCGCGTCGACGTGCCCGTGCGCGACGTCGACCGCCCGCACGCCGGCCTGCGGCACCACCGCGATGTCGAGGTCGCGCAGCGTGCGGGTCGCGACGGCGGACACGCGCGGGTCGAGGTCGCGGTCGAGCACGCCGTCGCGGGACGCCAGCACCGTCACGTCCAGGCCGCGCCGACGCAGCCCGCACGCGACCTCGACGCCGATCGCCCCGGCCCCGACCACGCACGCGCGCCGGGCGTTGAGCGCCCCGGCGACGACGCCGCGCGCGTCGTCGACCGTGCGCAGCACGTGCGCGCCGCCGACGAGCCGGCCGCCGCCGGCGTCCAGACCTGCCAGCGGCAGCACCCGGGCTCGCGCCCCCACGGCCAGCACGAGGTGGTCCCACGGCTCGCAGGACCCGTCGTCGAGGAGCACCCGACGGGCGGCGACGTCGAGCTCGGCCGCCCGCACGCCGCGCCGGACCCGTGCGCCGGACGCCTCGGGCAGCGTCAGCGCCGCGAGGTCGGTGCGGCCCGCGACCAGCTCCGACAGCAGGACGCGGTTGTACGGCTCGTAGGACTCCTCGCCCAGCAGCACCACGTCGGCCGCGGGGTCGAGCCGCAGCGTCTCCTCGACGAACCGGTGGCCGACCATCCCGGCACCCACCACGACGATCCTCACGACTCGACCTCCTGCAGCACGCGGGCGAGTGACGGCCCGGCGTCGTCGGCGACCCGCTCGACGCGGACCGCGCACACCTTGAACTCGGGCATGCCGGACAAGGGGTCGGTCGCGTCGTTGGTGAGCGCGTTGACCAGGCTGTCCCCGGCGAAGTGGAACGGGACGAACACGGTGTCGGGCCGCACGTCGCGGGTGATGCGTGCGGGCGCGACCATCGAGCCGCGGGCCGACGTGACGCGGACGAGCTCGGCCCCGTCGAGACCGAGCCGCGCGGCGAGGCTCGGGTGCAGCTCGACGTGCGGTCCGCCGGCCGCGTCGCACAGGGCCGGGACGCGACGGGTCTGCGCCCCCGACTGGTAGTGCGCGAGGAGCCGGCCGGTCACGAGGTGCAGCGGCGCGTCGGCGCGGACGTCGTCGTCGGGCCCGACCGGTCGCACCGGCACCATCCGGGCCCGGCCCGACGGCGTCGCGAAGCGGTCGGTGAACAGCCGCGGGGTGCCCGGGTGGTCCGGGTCGGGGCACGGCCAGTGCAGCGCCTCGCCCGTGTCGAGGCGGGCGTGGCTGAGTCCGGCGTAGTCCGCGCGACCGCCGGCACTCGCCCGGGCGAGCTCGTCGAAGACGGCCGACGCGTCCGTGGACCACGTGCCGGGGGCGTCCAGACGTCGTGCCAGCTCGGCCCAGATCCACAGCTCGTCGCGCACGAGCGCCGGCGGGTCGAGGTGGCGTCGGCGGCGCAGCACCCGACCCTCGAGGCTGGTCATCGTGCCCTCCTCCTCGGCCCACTGCGTGACGGGGAGGACGTAGTCGGCGAGCAGGGCGGTCTCGGACGGGACGACGTCGCAGACGACGAGCAGGTCGAGGGCCGCGAGCCGGTCGCGCACGGCACCCGCCCGCGGCGCGCTGACCACGACGTTGCTGCCGTGCACGAACAGGCCGCGCGGCCCGTCCTGGGTGCCGAGCGACGAGAGCAGCTGGACCGCCGGGACGCCGGACCGGGGGAGGAGCTCGGGGGCGACGCCCCACACCGCGGCGACGTGCGCCCGGTCGGCGGGGTCCTCGATCGAGCGGTAGCCCGGGAGCTGGTCGGCCTTCTGGCCGTGCTCGCGGCCGCCCTGGCCGTTGCCCTGGCCGGTGATCGCACCGTAGCCCCCGCGCCGTGCGCCGGGCAGGCCGAGCGCGAGCGCGAGGGAGATCGCCGCGCTGACCGTGTCCGTGCCGTCGACGTGCTGCTCCACGCCGCGGCCCGTGAGCACGTACGCGCCCCGGCCGCCGCGGTGCGGCGACGCGTCGGCGAGCCGGCGGGCGACGTCGCGCAGCTGACCGGCCGCCACACCTGTGACCGTCTCGACCCGCTCGGGCCACCACGCCGCGACCGAGCGGCGCACGTCCTCGACGCCGTCGACGCGGTCGCGCAGGTAGGCGACGTCGGCGAGTCCCTCGCCCAGCACCACGTGCAGCAGGCCGAGCAGCAGCACGAGGTCGGTGCCCGGCAGCGGCTGCAGGTGCGTGCCCGCGCCGTCGTCGCAGAGCCGGGCCGTGGCCGAGCGCCGTGGGTCGACGACGACCAGACCGCCACGCGACCGCGGTCCCGCGAGGTGCTGCACCGACGGCGGCATCGTGTCGGCGAGGTTGCTGCCCAGCAGCAGCACCGCGTCGGCGTCGTCGAGGTCGGTCAGCGGGAACGGCAGCCCCCGGTCGACGCCGAGGCTGCGGTTGGCCGCGGCGGCGGCCGACGCCATGCAGAACCGCCCGTTGTAGTCGACGAGGCGGGTCCGCAGCGCCAGCCGCGCGAACTTGCCGAGCTGGTACGCCTTCTCGTTGGTGAGCCCGCCACCGCCGAACACCGCCACCGCGTCGGGGCCGTGGTCTGCTCGCAGCGTCTGCACGCGGGCCGCGATGTCGTCGAGCGCGTCGTCCCAGGTGGTCGGGACGAGCCCGTCGGCCGTGCGACGCAGCGGCTGGGTGAGCCGGTCGGGGGTGCGCAGCAGCTCGCCCGACGTCCACCCCTTCTGGCAGAGCCCGCCACGGTTCGTGGGGAAGTCCCGGGGGGGGGGGGGGGGGGGGGGGGGGGGGGGGGGGGGGGGGGGGGGGGGGGGGGGGGGGGGGGGGGGGGGGGGGGG
>NZ_JBYTCR010000008.1:0-145513 GCF_058790455.1 Aeromicrobium sp. EU05-FHT14F07 | reverse complement strand
CAACAACTACCGGCTACGCATGCTCCTCATCGGCGGAGGACTCGACACCCTCATCCCCACCTGAAGTACGAAGAGCCCCTTAAGGGCGCTCTTGAGGTGGCAGATCCACCGCTGACGGGTCTAGAGGTGTGAAGGATTCTTCCTTCTCGTGGACCGTTCCACGAGAAGGAAGAATCGTTCGTCCCCCCAACGCAAACGGCACCCAAGATTCTGCGTTCGCGCGTTCGAGGGCGAAGGCTTCTGCGTTCGCGACGGGATCCCGTAGCCAACGCAGCATCCTTCGAGTCCCAACGCACGAACGCAGATTCTTGCGTCCCACACGGGCCACTGCCCGAGAACCCAGCCCGACCCCCGCCCGGCCGCCCGGTCGAGGCCCTTTCGGAGACCAGGACGAGGACAAGCCGCACCAGCGCAGCCCCACCCGACCACGGAGCCACACCAGCGCAGCCCCACCCGAGCGGTGAACCACGCCAGCGCAGCCCCACCCAAGAGAGAAGCCCCCGACACACGCCCCGCCCCGCCCTACTCCCCCGGCGCGAGGAGCTCGGCGAGGTGGAGGGCTGGGACGTCGGCGAGGTCGTCGAGCTGGGTGCGGCAGGAGAAGCCGTCAGCGAGGACGACCGCGCCCTCGCCCATGGCGCGGACGGCGGGCATGAGCTGCTGCTCGGCGACGGCGACGGACACCTCGTAGTGGCCGCGCTCGACGCCGAAGTTGCCGGCGAGGCCGCAGCAGCCGGACAGCCGGGTGACGGTCGCGCCGGTCCGGCCGAGCACGTCGAGGTCGGCCTCGAAGCCGAGCACCGACGACTGGTGGCAGTGCGGCTGCACGACCACCTCCGTCCCGCTGAGGTCGGGGGGCTCCCAGCCGTCGGTGCGGGCGAGCAGCTCCGCGAGGGTGAACACCCCCTGCGCGACCTCGACCGCGCGCGGGTCGTCCGTCAGCTCCACCGCGTCGGAGCGGAGCACCGCGAGGCACGACGGCTCCAGGCCGACCACCGGCACCCCCTCGGCGACGTACTCGTGCAGCACGGCGACGGTGCGCTCCACGAGCGAGCGGGCGGTGTCGAGCTGGCCGGTCGTGATCCAGGTGAGTCCGCAGCAGGCCTGCTTCTGGACGACCTCCACCCGGTACCCGGCCGACTCGAGCAGCCGCACGGCGGCGTGGCCGCCGGACGTGGAGAAGTACTCGGTGAAGGAGTCGGCCCAGATCGCGACGCGGGGCCGGTCGGTGCGCCGCGCCGAGGCCTCGAGCGCCGGCCGGGCGGCGCGGCTGAACCGACGCGTCGCGAACGACGGCAGGCTGCGGCGCTGGTCGACGCCTGCGACCCAGCGCGCCACGTGGGCGAGACCCGGCACCCGGAGGGCCAGGTTGGCGAGCGCCGCGACGGGTGACGTCAGCCGTGCCCAGAACGGCAGCTTCCCGAGGACGTAGTGGCTGCGCGGCCGCACCCGGCCCCGGTAGGTCTGGTGCAGCACCTCGGACTTGTAGGTCGCCATGTCGATGCCCGTGGGGCAGTCGTTGAGGCAGCCCTTGCACGACAGGCAGAGGTCGAGCGCCTCATGCACCTCCGGCGCGCGGTAGCCGCCGGTCACCAGCCGCCCGTCGACCATCTCCTGCAGCACGCGCGCACGCCCGCGGGTGGAGTCCTTCTCGTCGCGGGTGGCCTGGAAGGAGGGGCACATGACGCCGTGCGACGCCTTGTTGTCGGCGAGGCACTTGCCGACGCCGGTGCAGCGGTGGACGGCCGCACCGAGGTCGCCGTCGTCGTGCAGCAGCCGCAGGCCCCGACGCGAGCCCTGCAGGCCCGGCGCCCATCCACGACCCTGCGTCCGCAGATCGGCGTCCAGCGCACGAACACCCGGCAGGGGTGCCGGGCCCCGGGCGGCGGACGGCAGAGCGCCGGGGTCGACGAGCACGCCGGGGTTGAGCAGGTTGTCGGGGTCGAGCACGTGCTTGACGCCGCGGAAGAGCGCGATCGCCTGCTCGGAGTACATGAGGGGCAGGAGCTCCGACCGGGCTCGACCGTCGCCGTGCTCGCCGGAGAACGAGCCGCCGTGCGTGGCGGTGAGCCGGGCGGCGTCCTCGATAAAGGCGCGGTACCCGGCCTGGCCGCCGGGCTCCGACAGCGGGAAGTCGATGCGCACGTGCACGCAGCCGTCGCCGAGGTGGCCGTACGGCTCTCCGTTCAGGCCGTGCTGCTGCAGGAGGGCGTCGAAGTCGCGCAGGTACTGCCCGACCCGCTCGGGCGGCACGGCCGCGTCCTCCCAGCCGGAGAGGGCCGGACGGTCCCAGATCCGTGACGCCAGACCCGCACCCTCCTCGCGGATGCGCCAGAACGCGGCCTGCTCGGCCACCGACGTCACGTGCCGGTGCGACAGCGAGGCGGAGTCCGCGACGACGCGCTCGGCCTGGGCCGCCAGCTCGGCAGGGTCGTCACCGGCGAGCTCGACGTAGAGGTAGCCGCCGCCGCGCGGGTACTCGGGCACGCCCGCCGTCCCCTTCGCGGCGCGGTACACCTCCACGATCCGCGCGCCGAGTCCCTCGCAGGCGATCGGACCGTGCGGCAGCATCGTGGGCACGTCGTCGCCGGCCTCGGCCATCGAGCCGTAGCCGAGCACCACGAGGTGCACGTGCTGCGGGGTCTGCACGAGGTCGACGGTGGCGCCGAGGAGCACGCCCAGCGTCCCCTCGGTGCCGGCCATGAACGAGGCGACATCGAAGCCGCGCTCGGGCAGCAAGTGCTCGAGGCTGTAGCCCGACACCTGGCGGCCGAAACGGCCGAGTTCGGTGCGCACGGTCGCCAGGTCGGACGCGACGACGTCGCGCAGCCGGTCGAGGGTCGGCGAGCTGGTGGCGACGTCGCGCCCGAGCGTGAGCCGCTCCCCCGTGCCGGTGACGACGTCGAGCGCGGCGACGTTGTCGGAGCTGCGGCCGTACCCGAGGGCGCGGTTGCCGCAGGCGTTGTTGCCGATCATCCCGCCGACCGTGCACCGGGTGTGCGTCGACGGGTCGGGGCCGAAGCGCAGCCCCTGCGGCGCGGCGACCTTCTGCAGCGCGGCGTGCACGATGCCGGGGTCGACCCGCGCGACGCGACGTTCGACGTCGATCTCGTGGACGCGGTTCAGGTGCTTGGCGAAGTCGACGACGATGCCGGTGCCCACCGCGTTGCCGGCGATGGAGGTGCCGGCGCCGCGGGAGGTGACGGGCACCCCGGTGGCACGCGACGCGTCGAGCACGGCGAGCACCTCCTCGACCGACCGCGGCCGGACCACGACCTGTGGCACGACGCGGTAGAGCGACGCGTCGGTGCTGTACAGCGCGCGGGTGGTGCTGGAGTCGTCGACGTCGGCGACCTCGCGGCGGCGGAGCTCGGCGACGACGTCGGCCGGGGAGGCGGCGACGCTGGGGCCGACCGTGTCGACGCTCACCAGAGCTCGAGGGACGCGTCGAGGATGCCGGCGACGTCGTCCTCGGTGACGTCGCGGGGCGCGGTGGCCAGGAGCCGCTGCTGCTTCATCGCGCCGTCGACGAGGGGGTCGAGGTCGTTGCTCCCGAAGCCGACGGCGGACAGCCCGGCGGGGATGCCGACGTCGCGCATGATCGAGGTGAGCACCTGCGGCAGCAGGTCCGCGGGGTCCGAGGGCATGCTCGCGTCGGGGTCCAGCAGACGCGCGGCGCGCACGTGGCGCTCGGGCGCGGCCTCGAAGGTGAACCGGAAGGCGGCGGGCGCGGTGAGCGACACGGCCATGCCGTGCGGCACCAGGCCGGCGTGCCCGGAGGCGCCGTCGTCGCCCGGGTACCCCTCGGGACGGAACTCGCGCACCTGGCCGGCGATCGGGTAGGCGTTCGCGTGCGGAATGTGCACGCCCGCGTTGCCGAAGCCGAGCCCCGCGAACGTGGCGGCGGTGGCCACCTCGGTGCGCGCATCGAGGTCGTCGCCGTGGCTGACCGCGCGCCGGAACGAGCCGGCCATCAGCGCGAGCGCGCGCTCCGACCAGACGTCGGAGATCGGGTTCGAGCCGCAGTAGGGCACCCGCTCACCCGCCTGCTTGGCCTCGTAGGAGGTGTAGGGGCGTGCGGTGTAGCTCTCGAGCGCGTGGCACAGGATGTCGAGTCCCGAGGCGGCCGTCACCGACGCGGGCTGGGTGAGGGTGAGCTCGGGGTCGACGACGGCCAGCACCGGACGCAGCCGAGGGTGCGAGATGCCGGTCTTGACGTGCTGGTCGACGACGTCGAGCACGCAGATGGTGGTGCTCTCGCTGCCGGTGCCGGTGGTCGTGGGCACGGCCACGAGCGGGAGGAGCGGCCGGCTCGGGGCACGGCCCTGACCGACCGGCGCGTTGACGTAGTCCATCAGCTCGCCGTCGTTGGTGAGCAGGAGCGCGACGGCCTTGGCGGTGTCGATGCTGCTGCCGCCGCCGACCGCCAGGACGGCGTCGACAGGCCCGGCGTCGCGGGCGAAGGCGACGGCCTCCTCGAGGCTGCCGTCGGTGGGCTCCACCCGAGCGCCGTCGAACACGACGACGTCGAGACCGTCGCCGGCCAGGCGGTCGGCGATCTCCGCCGGTCGCCCGGTGGCGGCGACTCCGGCGTCGGTGACGAGCAGCACGCGGCGGGCACCGAGCTCGGCGAGGTCGTGCCCGAGCTCGTGCCGGGCGCCGACGCCGAGCTTCAGGCGCGGTGCGCCGTACGTGAAGACGGTCTCGGGGTGGTGGGGGGCGAAGCCGGACATGCCGCTCCTGTCAGCTCGTTTCCAGACGTGTCGAGGACGTCGACGACAGTAGCATGCTACTGGCTGTCAGCGCCTGCGCTCGGGAGCGCCAGGCGCCGACGTCGACGGCGGGGTCGAGCTGGCGCGCGAGCAGCTCCGCGGTGTGCAGCAGGTGCTCGCTCATGAGCGCGGCCGCCCGACCCGCGTCCTGGTCGAGCACGGCCTGCACGACGGGCTCGTGCTCCTCGAGGATCTCCTGCGCCCCGCGGGAGCGGTGCAGGGTGACCGCGCCGCGCGCCTGGATCGAGGCCCGCAGGGCGAGCACCTCCTCGCCCAGCCTGCGGTTGCCGCTCGCCGCGTGCAGCACGGCGTGCAGCGCCCGGTCGTGCTCCTCGAAGGCGGTCTCGTCGTCGGCGGCCGCGTCGGCCGCCATGGCCAGCAGCAGCGCGCGCAGCTGGTCACGCTGCCGGTCGTCGGCGTGCAGCGCGGCGTAGGCGGTGGCGGGCACCTCGAGCAGCAGACGCAGCTCGAAGACCTCGAGCACGTCCTGCACGGTGACACCCCGCACCCGCACCCCGCGGTTGCGCTCGACGGCGACCAGCCCGGCGTCGGCGAGGCGCAGCACCGCCTCCCGGACCGGCGTGCGCGACGTCCCGAGCTCCTCCGCCAGCCGGTAGATCGAGTGCTGCGACCCGGGCTCGAGGCGACCGGTCAGGATGTCCTCGCGCAGCCGGGCGAAGACGCGCTCGGCAGCCGTCGTCCGTCCCGCCATCGCCGCGCCTCCTCGCCCCGTCGGACCCTCCGGTGCTCGCAACCTACCGCGCCCGGTGCCGCGCGACCTTGTCCGGCTGCGGCAGGATGGGGCCGATCGGTCCGACCGGCCCGGTCGACCGACCACCCCGGCCCGGGGACCGTACGACCTCCCCGAGGAGACCCATGAGACGGATCGCGACCCCGCTCCTGCTCGTCGGCGTGCTCGCACTGGGTGCCTGCGAGACGCGCACCCAGGCCGACCCACGCCCGAGCGCGGGTGCTTCGTCGTCGGCTGCCGGTGCGTCGGACGCGGACGTGACGGAGCACGAGTCGGGTCCGCAGTCCCCCATCATCTACGGCCTCGAGGTGCCGTCGGGCGCCACGCAGCTGGGGCCGCTCGTGCGCTACCGCAGCGCCGCGCTCATCGAGGCCTACCAGCCCGAGCTCGACGCCGCGGAGGCCGCGCAGCAGTCGGGCGAGGAGGACGGCGAGCTGCCCGAGGGGGTCGAGCCGACGCCGACCGAGACCACCACGCCGGCCACCCGTCCCAGCGACGACACCTTCTCGCTGATCGACGACGCCCCCCGCCCCGACGTCACGATCTCCCTGCTGCGTGTCGACGGCTCCCCGACGCAGGTGCTGCGCCGTCTGATCGCCCAGGTCAACGCCGTCATCCCCGACGCGAAGCTCGACGAGGACGACCTCTCGACGTACTGCCAGTCGCAGGACCGCCGGATCACGGGCTGCACGGTCGACGCCGAGGGCAAGACCGCCGACCAGCGCGACATCCGCATCACCATCACCGCCGACCCCGGCGACGTCACGACCCGCACCGGCTACCCGGCGGCGAAGAAGCGCCCGGTCATGACGGTGCGCGCGCAGTACGTCGGCGACCCGCGCAGCGGCCAGCTCGAGCCGCGAGCGTCGACGGCCCAGGTCCCCCGCGACGTCGAGGGTGAGGACACGTCGGGGCTCATCTGGCCGAGCATGGACGTGTCCGCACCGCGCGACTCGCCCCTGCTCGACGGTCGCTGGCGTGTGCCGGCCACCGGCACCCTGCTGCTGAGCGGCGAGCGGCCACGGTTCGCCGCCGTGGTCGCCGACCGCGTGCGCGAGGCCGACGCGATCGCGGAGGACTTCGCGTCGAGCGTCGGCACGCCGACGAAGGACGTGGTGGAGGACCTCAACGAGATCAGCACGACCTACACCGCTCGCGGCAAGGATGGCGGCGTGGCCCGGGCGACCTTCGTGCTGTCGGCGCGGGGCAGCTACGCGATGCTCTTCTACACGCCGCCGCGCTCCTGATCCTGCGGCCGAGCCGGGGCGCGCGGCGACGTCAGCGGTAGTCGCCGAGGTGCGTGAGCGCGTGCTGCACGGCGGGCAGGAGCTGCCGGACGCCGTCGTCGACCTCGTCGAGCGGCAGCCAGGTGGCCACGTCGGTGGTGCCGTCGACCTCCACGACGTGCGGGGTCGGCAGCGGCGAACCGGGCTCCACGCCCGCGACACGGACGGCGTAGAGCAGGTGGACGCCGTGGTAGTCCTCGAAGCGGTCGTCGCGCCCCGGGGCGACGGTGTGCACGTCGTGGACGTCGACGAGGCGCCGCTCCAGCACGGTCAGGCCGGTCTCCTCGTGCACCTCGCGCACCACGGCGTCGTGCGGTGACTCGCCGTGGTCGACGCCGCCGCCGGGAAGCGCCCACCAGCCGGCCGGGTAGCCGGCCGGGGAGACGCGGGTCAGCAGCAGCCGTGGGGTGCCGGTCTCGTCGTCGGCGACGACGACGCCGTAGGCGCCGAGGCGCTGCGTGCGGCGCGTCTCGCGGTGCTCGTTCATCGGGCTCCCTTCGGTGCGCTCCACTAGAGTCGGTGAACGATGAGTGCCCTCGACCCGCTGCCCGTGACGACCGCCGCTCCGAAGGAGCGCGTGGCCTATCTCGACAACGCACGGTACTGGGTGATGCTGCTCGTGGTGATCGGGCACTCCCTCACGCAGTTCGTCGCGATGGACTCCGCGCGCGGCGTGTACGTGTGGATCTACGCGTTCCACATGCCGTTCTTCATCCTCATCTCCGGCTACACGGCTCGCCGCTACATGGGCGACGCACGTCAGGTGCGCCGCATCGTCAGCACCCTGGTCGTGCCGTACCTGATCATCGAGATCTCGATGCAGATGATCACGCGCCACTACACGGGTGAGCCGGAGCCGTACAAGTTCCTGTCGCCGCAGTGGCTCGGCTGGTTCATGGCGGCGTTGTTCGTGTGGCGGCTGACCACCCCGATCTGGCGTGCGCTGCGCTACCCGATCACGACGTCGATCGCGATCTCGCTGCTCGTGGGCCTCATCGAGGTGCCGAACGTGCTGGCGCTGCCGAAGATCCTCGGCTTCCTGCCGTTCTACGTCATCGGCCTGCACATGAGCCGCGAGCGCTTCGAGCGGCTCGCGGACCCGCGCATCCGCATCGGCTCGGCGCTGCTGCTCGCCGGCAGCTTCGTGGTCTGCTACCTCTACTCCGCCGACTGGACGCTCGACTGGCTGCTGTGGAAGCAGCGCTACGACGAGGACCCGCTCGGCGCCTCGCCCCTGGAGGGCATCACGCAGCGTGCGGAGCTGCTCGTCATCGGCCTGGTGCTGACCTTCGCGGCGCTCTCGCTCGTCCCCCGACGCCGGTCCTGGACCACGCGCCTGGGTGGGCGCACCTTCTACTGCTACCTGCTGCACGGTTACGTCATCCTGCTGCTGCGGTACCAGTTCGACGTGTTCAGCTCCCTCGAGAAGTACGGCGCGCCCGCCGTGGTGCTGACGATGGTCGTGGCGACCGTCGTGGCGAACCTCCTGATGACGCAGCTCGTCGCCACGGTCTTCCGCCCCCTCTTCGAGCCCCGTCTCCGCTGGCTGTTCCGCCCCGACCCCGAGCCCAAGCCGGAGCCGGCCAAGACCCCCGCCCCCACCGCCTGAGGTCGGGCGTCGCCGGGGCCGGCCCGCAGCGACGCACGATGCTGCGTTCGCGCGCCCGGGGCCGAACGCTTCTGCGTTGGTGACGGGATCCCGTAGCGAACGCAGCATCTTCGGCCCTTACGCACCCGAACGCAGATTCTTGCGTCCGACGCGGCCCGCAGCCCGGACCCCGACCCAGCCCGCCCGCCAGCCGCCCGGTCGAGGCCCTTTCGGAGAACACCCCCAGCGCCCGCCGAGGCAGCGCACCAGCAAGCCCAGACCACCTGCGCCAGCGCACCGCCGAGGTCACGACGACCGCCCCCACGCACGACGACGGCCCCGGACCAACAGGTCCGGGGCCGTCGTGCGATCAGTCCGTCAGGGCTCGTACGACGTGAAGTCGTAGTCCTCGAGCTGGACGGCGGGGCCGTCGGGCGAGCCGAAGCCGTAGTCGTAGGACTCGTAGCCCGTGACGGCGTAGGCGGCCTGGCGGGCCTCCTCGGTGGGCTCGACCCGGATGTTGCGGTACCGGTCGAGACCGGTGCCCGCCGGGATGAGCTTGCCGATGATGATGTTCTCCTTCAGACCGCGCAGCGAGTCCGACTTGCCGTGGATGGCGGCGTCCGTGAGGACACGGGTCGTCTCCTGGAAGGAGGCGGCCGACAGCCACGACTCGACGGCCAGCGAGGCCTTCGTGATGCCCATGAGCACCGGACGGCCCGAGGCGGGGGTGCCGCCCTCGGCGACGACGCGTCGGTTCTCCGACTCGAACGTCGCCCGGTCCGCGAGGTCACCGGGGATCAGGTGCGAGTCGCCCTGCTCGATGACCGTCACCCGACGCAGCATCTGGCGCACGATGATCTCGATGTGCTTGTCGTGGATCGCCACGCCCTGGCTGCGGTAGACCTCCTGGACCTCGTCCACGAGGTGCTCCTGCGCCCGACGGACACCGAGGATGCGCAGGACCTCCTGCGGGTCCGGCGTGCCGTGCGTGAGCTGCTGGCCGACCTCGACGTGCGAGCCGTCCTCGACGAGCAGGCGCGAACGCTTGCTCACCGGGTACTCCTGCACCTCCGAGCCGTCGTCGGGGGTGACGACGAGCTTGCGCGTCTTGTCCGTGTCGTCGATCGCGACGCGACCGGCCGACTCGGTGATCGGCGCACGGCCCTTCGGCTGACGAGCCTCGAAGAGCTCCACCACGCGCGGCAGACCGTGCGTGATGTCGTCACCGGCCACACCACCGGTGTGGAAGGTACGCATCGTCAGCTGGGTGCCGGGCTCACCGATCGACTGGGCGGCGATGGTGCCGACCGCCTCGCCGATGTCGACGAGCTTGCCGGTGGCCAGCGAACGGCCGTAGCACTTGGCGCAGGTACCGGCCGCCGCCTCACAGGTGAGGACCGTGCGGACGCGGATGGTCTCCACGCCGGCCGAGACGAGCTGTCCGATCTCGACGTCGCCGAGGTCGCCGCCGGCCTCCACCAGCACCTCGCCCGTCTCCGGGTGGGTGATGTCGGTGGCCGCGCTGCGCGAGTACGCCGAGGTCTCGACGTTCTCCGCCGGCACGAAGGTGCCGTCGTCCAGGCGGGTCGCGATGACCTTCGGCAGACCACGCTCCGTGCCGCAGTCCTCCTCGCGGATGATGACGTCCTGGCTGACGTCGACGAGTCGACGCGTCAGGTAGCCGGAGTCGGCGGTGCGCAGGGCGGTGTCGGCCAGACCCTTGCGGGCACCGTGCGTCGCGATGAAGTACTCGACGACGCTGAGGCCCTCACGGAAGTTCGCCTTGATCGGGCGGGGGATGATCTCGCCCTTCGGGTTCGCCACGAGACCACGCATGGCCGCGATCTGGCGGACCTGCATCATGTTGCCTCGCGCACCCGAGTGGACCATCATCCAGATCGGGTTGTCGGCGTTGGCGGTGAACTTCTTCTCCATCTCGCCGGACACCTCGGCCGTGGCCTGCGTCCAGATCTCGATGAGCTCCTGGCGACGCTCGTCCTCGGTGATGAGACCGCGGTCGAACTGCTGCTGGACCTTCGCAGCCTGACCCTCGTACTTGGTGAGGATCTCCTGCTTGGACTCCGGCGTGACGACGTCCTCGATGGAGATGGTGACGCCCGAGCGCGTGGCCCAGTGGAAACCGGTCTCCTTGAGGTTGTCGAGCGCGACGCCCACGTCGATCTTGGAGTAGCGCTCGGCGAGGTCGTTGACGATGACCCCGAGCTCCTTCTTGCCGACCTGGTAGTTGACGTACGCGTAGTCGTCCGGAAGGGCCTGGTTGAAGATCGCGCGACCGAGGGTGGTCTCCTGCGACTCGACGGTGCCGTCGATGCCGGGGATGCGGATCCGCACCTTGCTCTGGAGCGTGATCTCCTTGCGGTCGAACGCCATGATCGCCTCGGCGACCGAGCTGAACGCACGACCCTCGCCCACGTGTCCCTCACGCTCGAGCGTGAGGAAGTACAGGCCGATGATCATGTCCTGCGTCGGCATGGTGACCGGACGGCCGTCGGACGGCTTCAGGATGTTGTTCGTGCTCAGCATGAGGATGCGGGCCTCGGCCTGCGCCTCGGCGCTCAACGGCAGGTGCACGGCCATCTGGTCACCGTCGAAGTCGGCGTTGAAGGCCGAGCAGACGAGCGGGTGGATCTGGATGGCCTTGCCCTCGATGAGCTGCGGCTCGAACGCCTGGATGCCCAGACGGTGCAGGGTGGGTGCACGGTTCAGCAGCACCGGGTGCTCGGTGATGACCTCCTCGAGCACGTCCCAGACCTCGGCGCGCACGCCACGCTCCACCATCCGCTTGGCGGACTTGATGTTCTGGGCGTGGTTGAGGTCGACCAGACGCTTCATGACGAACGGCTTGAACAGCTCGATCGCCATCTGCTTGGGCAGACCGCACTGGTGCAGCTTCAGCTGCGGGCCGACGACGATGACCGAACGGCCCGAGTAGTCGACGCGCTTGCCGAGCAGGTTCTGACGGAAACGACCCTGCTTGCCCTTGAGCATGTCCGAGATGGACTTGAGCGGACGGTTGCCCGGGCCCGTGACGGGACGGCCGCGACGGCCGTTGTCGAACAGCGAGTCGACGGCCTCCTGCAGCATCCGCTTCTCGTTGTTGACGATGATCTCGGGCGCGCCGAGGTCGAGCAGTCGCTTGAGGCGGTTGTTGCGGTTGATGACACGGCGGTACAGGTCGTTCAGGTCCGAGGTGGCGAAGCGGCCACCGTCGAGCTGGACCATGGGACGCAGCTCCGGCGGGATCACCGGCACGGCGTCGAGGACCATGCCCTCGGGGTGGTTGCTGCTGCCGAGGAACGCCGAGACGACCTTGAGGCGCTTGAGGGCGCGGGTCTTCTTCTGGCCCTTGCCGGTGGCGATGATCTCGCGCAGCGACTCCGCCTCGGCCTCGAGGTCGAAGGACTGCAGACGCTTCTGGATCGCGGCGGCGCCCATGTAGCCCTCGAAGTACGCACCGAAGCGGTACGTCATCTCGCGGTAGAGCATCTCGTCGCCCTCGAGGTCCTGGACTTTGAGGTTCTTGAAGCGGTCCCACACCTCGGTGAGCCGGTCGATCTCGCGCTGGATGCGGTCGCGGCGCTGCTTGGCCTCACGCTCGGCGGCGTCCTTGACCTTGCGCTTGGCGTCGGCCTTCGCACCCTCGTCCTCGAGGGCCTTGAGGTCCTCCTCGAGCTTCTGCAGGCGCTGGTTGACCTCGTCGTCGCGACGGGCCTCGAGCTGCTTGACCTCGAGGTCGATCTTGGACTCGAGCGAGGACAGGTCGCGGTGACGCGCCTCCTCGTCGACGTGCGTGATCATGTACGCCGCGAAGTAGATGACCTTCTCGAGGTCCTTCGGGGCGAGGTCGAGCAGGTAGCCGAGACGGCTGGGGACACCCTTGAAGTACCAGATGTGGGTGACCGGCGCAGCGAGCTCGATGTGGCCCATGCGCTCGCGACGCACCTTGGAGCGGGTCACCTCGACGCCGCAGCGCTCGCAGATGATGCCCTTGAAGCGGACGCGCTTGTACTTGCCGCAGTAGCACTCCCAGTCCCGGGTGGGACCGAAGATCTTCTCGCAGAAGAGGCCGTCACGCTCGGGCTTGAGCGTGCGGTAGTTGATCGTCTCCGGCTTCTTGACCTCGCCGTAGGACCATCCGCGGATGTCGTCGGCGGTCGCAAGACCGATCCGGATCTGATCGAAGAAGTTCACGTCGAGCACGGTGTCTTCTTTCCCTTACTTTTCGAAATTCAGTGGTGAGCGGGGAGTGAGGGTGGGGGCGCCGTCACGGCGACGGCGCCCCGCCGGCTCACACTTCTTCGACGCTGGAGGGCTCGCGACGCGACAGGTCGATGCCGAGCTCCTCGGCGGCGCGGAAGAGATCCTCCTCCGCGTCGCGCATCTCGACGGCGGACCCGTCGCTGGACAGCACCTCGACGTTGAGGCACAGCGACTGCATCTCCTTGACGAGCACCTTGAAGGACTCGGGGATGCCCGGCTCGGGCACATTCTCGCCCTTGACGATCGCCTCGTAGACCTTGACGCGGCCGACGATGTCGTCGGACTTGATCGTCAGGAGCTCCTGCAGCGCGTACGCGGCACCGTAGGCCTCGAGGGCCCAGACCTCCATCTCACCGAAGCGCTGGCCACCGAACTGGGCCTTACCGCCGAGCGGCTGCTGGGTGATCATCGAGTACGGACCGGTCGAGCGGGCGTGGATCTTGTCGTCGACCAGGTGGTGCAGCTTCAGCAGGTACATGTAACCGACGCTGATCGGGTCGGGGAACTGCTCGCCGGTACGACCGTCGAAGAGCACCGCCTTGCCGTCGGGGCCGACCATGCGGTCGCCGTCGCGGTTGGGCAGGGTCGAGGCGAGCAGGCCCTGGATCTCGTCCTCGCGGGCACCGTCGAAGACGGGCGTCGCGACGTTGGAGTTCGCCGGGGCGCGGTCGGCGCCGATGGAGCGCAGGCGGTCGGCCCACTCGTCCTTCAGGTCGCCGATGTCCCAGCCGGCCTTGGCCACCCACCCGAGGTGGGTCTCGAGCACCTGGCCGACGTTCATGCGGCCGGGCACGCCCAGCGGGTTCAGCACGATGTCGACGGCGGTGCCGTCCTCCAGGAACGGCATGTCCTCGATCGGCAGGATCTTGGAGATGACGCCCTTGTTGCCGTGACGGCCGGCGAGCTTGTCACCGTCGGAGATCTTGCGCTTCTGGGCCACGTAGACGCGGACCAGCTGGTTCACGCCGGGGCTGAGCTCGTCGCCGTCGGCCGCGTCGAACACGCGGACGCCGATGACCGTGCCGGACTCGCCGTGCGGGACCTTGAGCGACGTGTCGCGGACCTCGCGCGCCTTCTCGCCGAAGATGGCGCGCAGCAGGCGCTCCTCCGGCGTCAGCTCGGTCTCGCCCTTGGGCGTGACCTTGCCGACGAGGATGTCACCGTTGCCCACCTCGGCGCCGATGCGGATGATGCCGCGCTCGTCGAGATCGGCCAGCATCTCCTCGCTGACGTTCGGGATGTCGCGGGTGATCTCCTCCGGGCCCAGCTTGGTGTCGCGCGCGTCGACCTCGTGCTCCTCGATGTGGATCGAGGTGAGCAGGTCGTCCTGCACGACGCGCTGGCTGAGGATGATCGCGTCCTCGTAGTTGTGGCCCTGCCAGGGCATGAAGGCGACGAGCAGGTTGGTGCCCAGCGCCATCTCGCCCTCGTCGGTGCACGGACCGTCGGCCAGCGGGGTGCCGACCTCGACGCGCTGTCCCTCGGCGACGAGGGGGCGCTGGTTCGTGCAGGTGCCGTGGTTGGAGCGGCGGAACTTCGCGAGGCGGTACGTGGTGTACGTGCCCTCGTCCTCCATGATCTCGACCAGGTCGGCCGAGACCTCCTTGACCACACCGGCCTTCTTGGCGACGGTGACGTCGCCGGCGTCGACGGCGGCACGGAACTCCATGCCGGTGCCCACGAGCGGGGCGTCGTTGCGCACCAGCGGGACGGCCTGACGCTGCATGTTGGCGCCCATGAGCGCGCGGTTGGCGTCGTCGTGCTCGAGGAACGGGATGAGCGCGGTCGCCACGGAGACCATCTGGCGCGGCGAGACGTCCATGTAGTCGACCTCGGCGGCCGGGCGGAGCTCGGCCTCGCCGCCACGCTGGCGCACGAGCACCGCGTCGTCGACGAACGTGCCGTCCTCGGTGAGCGGGGAGTTCGCCTGGGCGACGATGAACCGGTCCTCGTCGGTGGCCGTGAGGTAGTCGATCTGCTCGGTCACCTTGCCGTCGACGACCTTGCGGTACGGCGACTCGATGAAGCCGAACGCGTTGATGCGACCGTAGGAGGCGAGCGAGCCGATCAGACCGATGTTCGGACCCTCAGGGGTCTCGATCGGGCACATGCGGCCGTAGTGCGACGGGTGCACGTCGCGGACCTCGTAGCCGGCGCGCTCACGCGACAGACCACCCGGGCCGAGCGCGTTGAGGCGGCGCTTGTGGGTCAGACCCGCGAGCGGGTTGTTCTGGTCCATGAACTGCGACAGCTGGCTGGTGCCGAAGAACTCCTTCAGCGCCGCCACGACCGGACGGATGTTGATGAGCGTCTGCGGCGTGATGGCCTCGACGTCCTGCGTGGTCATGCGCTCGCGCACGACCCGCTCCATGCGTGCCAGGCCGGTGCGCAGCTGGTTCTGGATCAGCTCGCCGACCGTGCGGATGCGACGGTTGCCGAAGTGGTCGATGTCGTCGGCCTCGACGAGGGTGGTGCCCGCGGGCATCTCCAGCTCGGTCTCGCCGGCGTGCAGCGCCACGACGTACTTGATGGTGGCGACGACGTCGTCGATGGTCAGCGTCTGCTGGTCGAACGCCTCGTCGGCGCCGAGCTTCTTGTTGACCTTGTGACGACCGACCTTGGCCAGGTCGTACCGCTTCGTGTTGAAGTAGTAGTTGTCGAGCAGGTTCTGGGCGGCCTCGCGCGACGGCGGCTCGCCCGGACGCAGCTTGCGGTAGATGTCGAGCAGCGCCTCGTCCTGGGTCTGGACGTTGTCCTTCTCCAGCGTCAGGCGGATCGACTCGTACTGGCCGAACTCCTCGAGGATCTGCGCCTCGGAGAAGCCGAGCGCCTTGAGCAGGACGGTGACGCTCTGCTTGCGCTTGCGGTCCAGACGGACGCCGACGAGGTCACGCTTGTCGACCTCGAACTCCAGCCACGCGCCGCGCGAGGGGATGACCTTGGCCGTGTAGATGTCCTTGTCCGACGTCTTGTCGGGCGTGCGCTCGAAGTAGACGCCGGGGCTGCGGACCAGCTGGCTGACGACGACGCGCTCGGTGCCGTTGATGACGAAGGTGCCCTTGGGCGTCATGAGCGGGAACTCGCCCATGAAGACCGTCTGGCTCTTGATCTCGCCGGTCTCGTTGTTCATGAACTCGGCGGTCACGAACAGCGGCGCGGCGTAGGTGACGTCGCGGTCCTTGCAGTCCTCGACCGAGTACTTCGGGGGCTCGAAGCGGTGGTCCCGGAACGACAGGCTCATCGTCTCGGAGAAGTCCTCGATCGGGGAGATCTCCTCGAAGATCTCCTCCAGACCGGACTTGGTGGAGACGTCGGTGCGGCCGGCAGCGAGGGCGTCCTCGACCTCGGCCTTCCACTTCTCGCTGCCGATCAGCCAGTCGAAGCTGTCGGTCTGCAGGGCCAGGAGCTCGGGAACCTCGAGCGGTTCGGAGATCTTGGCGAAGGAGATGCGGCGGGGTGCGTTGGTGGCACTGTTGTTCTGGGCAGGTGCGGCGACGGTGCGCGAGGCGGCCAAGAGGGGTCCTTCCAGAGGCTCGCAAGGGTGTCACGTGATGGACTTGTGCGCATGACTGACGCCCCCAGTCAAGGGGCAACGAGGGCGACGAGGCGGGCGCGAAGAATCAGTCTAGCCCTTCTGTCCACACGCGCGCAAGCCTGGTCCTTGACAACCAGCCTGAGATGGGCCAAAGTATTCGGCCGCTCCACACGGTGACCTCTCGTGAGCCCTGCAATGCCAGGCCTCACGCCGGTGCCCGTGCCTTGCTCGGTGTCTTCTTCGGTGCGGGACGGGGCGACGTCGAGCCGCCGACTCACGAGCTCCAGAGGGTGCGAGGCGCCGGTTCAGAGCGCCTTGATGTCGTCGACCAGCCAGCGTCCGTCGCGCTCGACCATGGTCATCTCGACCCGGTTGCCGAAGACCGTCGGCACCTCGGAGCCGTCGGCCAGGCGCGCCTGGTCGACGAACACGAGCACGGTGGCACGGTCCCGGCGGCAGTCGTCGCCGCACGACATCGCGGCGGAGTCGCGGGTGGTCGCCTTGACCTGGATCTTGCGCTGCGGCGCGAGGTCGCGCAGGGCCGGCGAGATGCTCTCGAAGTCCTTCGCGAACGACGACGTCATGACGTCGCTGGAGTCGTCGAGGTACTGCTGGATCCGGTCGTAGCGGTAGGTGAAGATCGTCTCCGCGGCGGAGGCCGCCGCCTCGGCGGCCTTGTCGTGGGCGGCGTCGACCCCGTGCGTCTCGCGCCAGTCCGCCACCCCGCGGTAGCCGAAGAACGCGCCGAAGACGACCGCCACCACGGCCACGGCGACCAGGACGATCCGTGCGGGGTCGAGGCGACGGCGGCCTCCGCCCGGACCCACCTCCGCGTCCGTGACGTCCGCTGCCGGCTCGTCGACGCCGGCTTCCTCGACCGGCGCCGACGCCGCGGCGGCGCCGGAGCCCGTGCGCGAGTCGCTGCGACGCCCCACCCGCGGGGCGACGCGCGGCGCGGCCGGGGTCGTGGGCGGTGCGGCGTCCTGCTCCTCGACGGTGGGCTCGTCGACCGGTGCCTGCTCGGGCTCGACCGGCACACCGGGGCGCGCGACCGGACGACGCACGACCTTCTTCGCCGGGACGGGCGGCCGCGCCGTGCCCGGCGTGGACTCCCCCGCGATCCGGCGGCGCTTCTTCGGTCCCTCGGGCGTGCTCACTGACCCTCCTGCGACGCGGACGGCGAGGTCGACGGCGACGGGCTGGCGTCGCCCGACCCGGGATCGGTGGACGCGTCGAGCGGCACCACCGTGTCGAACTGGCTGACCCGCCAGTCGCCGTCGGACTTGGACAGCGTGACCTTCCACCGGAAGCGACGCTGCACCGCGGCCTCGTCCGAGGACGTCGTGATCGACGCGTCGACGGCGACGATCGCGATCGCCGAGTCGTCGTCGAGCGAGTCGACCGCGACGGCGAGCACGTTGGCGTCGCCGCTCTTCTGGTCCTTGGACTCCAGCGCCCCGAAGACGGCGTTCGTCACGCGCACGAACTCCTTGTCGTACGCCGGCGTGAGCAGCGGCTTCATCCGCTTCTGGTAGCTGGCGAGGTCGGCGACGTCGTAGGTGTTGTAGGTGGTCGCGAAGTCGTTGACGCGCGCCACGACGGCGTCGCGCTCGGCGTCCTCGCCACCACCCGCGAACCGCGGCACGAGCAGCCCGGCCACCCCGACGAGCACGCCGAGGACGGCGATGACGACGAGGGGGGTGGAGCTCCTGCGCGCGGTCAGCGGATCGCCGGTCCGAGCAGCAGCCACGTCCACGAGTCCTTTCCGGAGGCGTCGGCCCCGGTTCCCACGGCGGCCCGGTCACGGTTGATCACGGTCTTGTCGGGTCCGCGCGGGACCTTGTCCTTGACGATACAGCCGGCGTCCACGTCGAACTGCATGTCGTAGATCTCGATCGGCTCGCGCCGCGGTCGCTGCCCGTTGTCGTCCTCGTCGCACGGCTTGGGGTTGCTCGTGTCGGCCGGGTTGCTCACCACCAGGCCGAAGCGCGCGTCCCACTCGCCCTCGGTGCTCTTGCTCGGTGCCACCACGCTGAACGTCCCCTCGAGGACGTAGGGGTAGATGATGGCGAGCGCCTTGAGACTCTTGGAGTTGCGGGCCAGCGGCTCGCTCGCGCTGCGCAGGTCGGCGAGGATCGTCCGCAGCTGCGCGGCGTTCTCGGCCACCGTGTCGTTGACGGTCTTGGCCGCCGACGGTCCCTCGTCGACCAGGCGCCGCAGGTCGCCGTCGGACTCGACGAGCGTGTCCGAGAGCAGCGCCAGGTTCTTCGCGAAGGTCTCGAGCTGCGGCTGCTTGTCGATCTGCGTCTGCAGGACGCCGGAGGAGCTGCGGATGAGCCGCTGCGTCACGCCGAGGTTCTCCTGCGCCGCGGTGATGAACTCCGAGGACGTGTCGAGGATGCGCTCGAGGTCCGGCCCCGTGCCCTCGAACGCGGTGCCGAGCTCGTCGACGACGGTCTTCAGGTTGCGGGTGTCGATGCTGGAGACGAGGGAGTTCAGGTTGAGCAGCAGGGTCGTGGTGTCGATCGGGATCCGTGTGTCCGAGCGCGGGATGGTCGTGCCCGCCTTCAGGTACGGCGCCTCGTTGGTGCGCGGGGAGAGGTCGACGTACTGCTCGCCGATGGCCGACTTGTTGGCCACGGTGGCCACGACGTCGGAGGAGATCTTCGGCGCGCTCTTGTCGATGTCGAGCACGACGTTCACGCCGTCCTCGGTGAACTTCAGCTGCTTGACCTTGCCGACCGCGATGCCGCGGTAGGTCACCTCGGCCCCGGCGAAGATGCCGCCGGAGTCGGCGAAGTCGGCCGTGACGGGGAACGTCCGGTCGACGAACAGCCGGTCGAGCTGGGCGTACTTGCCGCCGACGAACGTCGCGCCGACGGCCACGATGATCGCGAAGATCACCAGCTGGATCTTGGTCAGGCGAGTGATCATCGCTGCACCACCGGTCCGAGCACCAGCCGCGCGACGTCCTCGGTCTGCGTGGCCATCAGCTCACTCGTCGTCGTCACCCGGCAGCTGCCGAGCAGGGAACAGATGCCGCCACCGCCACCGGAGGAGGACCCACCGCGGGAGGAGGCGGACGCCGAGGGGGACGGGCTGGCGGCCGGCGAGGGCTGCGAGCCCGAGCTGCCGGAGGTGCCCGGCAGCGACGGCAGGCCCGTGTCGCCCTGGCTGGTCAGGCCCTCGACGAGCTCGACGAGCTGGTTGGCCGGAGCACCGGCCGCGCCGGACCCCGATCCGCCCGAGGTGGGCGCCGAGGAGCCGGTCGCCCTCGCCGAGCCCAGCGTGTTGCCCAGCGACAGCAGGCCCTTCAGGAGGTTCGTGAGCTGGCCCGTGTTGAGCGACAGGTTGATGTCGAGGTTCATGTAGTCGCCGTAGCAGGCGCCCTCGGCGACCTGTTTGCGCAGCAGGGCCTTGTTCTGCGTGGCCGGGACGGCAGGGTCGTAGGCGGTGCAGGGGCTGCTGGCACGCGCCGGCGAGCCGCCGGCGATCGCGTCGGTGAACGGGTAGGTGAAGATCAGCTGGCTCGCCGTGGCGAGGTCGTCGCCGGCGTTCGCGAGCTCGCGCAGCGTCGGCTCGAGGTCGCGGAGCACGGCCAGCGTGTCGTTTTTCGAGCGTCGGATGACGCCGGTGGCGGTGTCGCTCAGCCGGTCCAGCGACTGCAGCAGGCCGACCAGGTCGTCGCGCTGCGCGTCGAGCGTGCGCAGCGCCTCCGGCAGCTCGTCGAGCGCCTGGGTGATCGCACCCTCCTGCGCCTTGGTCGCCTTGGCGAGGTTGTCGACCTTCTCCAGGGCGGTCAGGATCTCGCCCTTGTTCTCGTCCAGCTGGCCGATGAAGGTCGTGGTGCTCTGCAGCAGCTGCTTGACCTCAGGCTCGTTGCCGTCGAGGGTCTTGTTGAGCTCCTTGACGATCGTGTTCGTCTTCTCGAGGCCGCCGCCGTTGAACAGCAGCGACGCCGCGCCGAGCACCTCCTCGATGTCGGGGTTGCGCCCCGAGCGGTCGAGCGGGATGCGGTCGCCGTTGCCGAGCGTGCCCTCCCCGCCCGTGGACGGCGGCGCCAGCGACACGAACTTCTCGCCCAGCAGGCTGGTCTGACGGATCTGCGCCTCGGCGTTGTCCGGCAGCTTCACGTCGCGGTTGATCTCCAGGGTGGCCGTGGCCGTCCACCCGTCGAGCCGGATCTTGGTGACCTTGCCGACCGCGATGTCGTTGACCCGCACGGCGCTCTGCGGCACGAGGTCGAGCACGTCGCGGAACTGGACGGTGACGGTGTAGGGGTCGGACCCGAGGTCCGCACCACCGGGCAGCGGCAGCTCGTAGGGCGAGAAGCCGCAGCCCGACAGGAGCACGGCGCTCCCGGCGGTCACAGCGGCGGCCCGCAGGCCGCGTCGGCGCACGCTCATCGCTCCACCCCCAGCATCTGCGACAGCGACGTGTCGGTGCGGTCCGGCGACGGCGCATTGGCCACGGCGGCGCGCGGCAGCGGCAGTCCGCCGGTGATCGGCTTGAGGAGATCGTCGAGGACCCCGCCGAGGACGTCGCACGGCTCCTTGACGTCGATCGGCAGGTTCTCGCTGATGTTGCAGAGCAGGTCGCCCGGGTCCTCCACGGCCCCCAGCAGCAGCTGCAGCACGTCGGCGTGGTTGTCGAGCGTGCCCGTGTTGCCGTTGTAGGCGAGCGCGACGTTCGACAGGGCCGTCGGGGCGCTCACGGTGAACTCCTCGAGGTCCTTCTGGTGGTCGCCCAGCACGCGCGCGACCGTCGACAGCTGCTTGACGTTGCCCCGCAGCTCCGAGCGGTTCTCGCGCACCAGGCGGCGGACCTCGACGAGCGCGTCGCCGAGCGCCTTGATGGTGGCCTGCAGGTCCTCTCGCTCGCCGGCCAGGACGGTCGAGACCTGGGCGGTGCTGTCGAAGAAGTCGCGGACCGACTGGTCGTTGGTCTGCAGCAGCTGGACGAACTGGTCGACCTCGCGCATGCTGCCGAACAGCTCGTCCTTGTTGTCGGAGAGCGTCTGGCTGAGCTTGCCGAAGTTGCGCAGTGTCTCGTTGACCTGGGCGCCCTGGCCGTCGAGCTGCTTCGCCGTGTCGCGGACGAGGTCGCTGACGGCGCCGTTGCGGTTGGCGCCGTCAGGCCCGAGTGCCACCGAGAGGTCGTCGAGGGACTTGTAGACCTGGTCGAGCTCGACCGGGACCGCCGTGCGGCTCACGCCGAGCCGCGCGCCGTCCTTGAGCACCGCTCCCCCGTCGTAGGCCGGGGCGAGCTGGACGAACCGGTCACCGACGATCGACGGGGAGACGACGACGGCCTTCACGTCGTCGGGCAGCTTGACCGAGGCGTCGTAGGAGATCGTCGCGCGCACCGTCTTGCCGCGGGGCACGAGCCGGTCGACGGTGCCGACGGCCACGCCGAGGATCCGCACGTCCGACCCCTCGTACAGCGAGTTGGTCTGCGTGAAGTCGACGGTGATCGTCTTCTTCGCGTCGCGCTGGCCGAAGACGACCACGAGACCGACGACGAGCACGAGGGCGACGAGCACCGTGAGGATGCGTGCCGCACCGGCGAGCCTGCTCATCCTGCGCCTCCGATCTTGATGTACGTGTCGAACCACGGGCCGTTGCCGAGCGCGTTGGCGAAGACCCGCAGGAAGCCGGGCATCACGGTGAGCGCGCGGTCGAGGCTCTGCTCGTTGCGGGCCAGCATGGTGGTGACGGTGCGCAGCTGGCGCAGCGCGGGCTGCAGGTCGGCCTCCGTGTCCTTGACCAGGCCGGTCAGCTGCGCGGAGATCTCCTGCGTCGAGACGAGGAGGCGGTGGATGGCCTCGCGGCGGGCGCTGATCGCATCGAACAGCACCGAGGAGTCCTTGACGAGCGCCACGAGCTGGTCGTCGCGGGCGTTGATGACGCCGGTGACCTTCTTGAGGTTCTTCAGCAGCGTGTTGATCTGCTGGTCGCGCGCCGCGAGGTTGCGGGAGAGGTCGGAGACGCCACGGATGGCGCCCCGGAACTCCTCCGGCGTCTGCGCGGCGACGTCGGAGAGGGTCTCCAGCGCCTGCGAGATCTGGTCGACGTCGAGCGCCTCGGTGGTGGTGCTGAGGTCGGAGAACGCCTGCACGACGTCGTAGGGCGGCGTGGTGCGCGACTCCGGGATCGTGCCGCCCTTCTCGAGGCGACCCGCGCCCGACGGCTGCAGCGCGAGGAACTGCGCGCCGAGCAGCGTGCGGATGCGGATCTCGGCCCCGGTGTCGCGGCCGAGGCGCGTGCCCTTGTCGACCTTGAACGTCACCTTGACCTTGTTGCCCTCGAGCTCGATGTCGCGGACCTTGCCGACGGGGACGCCCGCGACGCGGACCTCGTTGCCGGACTTCAGGCCGCCGATCTCGGAGAACTCGGCGTGGTAGGTGTCGCCGGCGCCGATGATCGGCAGCCGGTCGGCGCGGAAGGCGGCCACCAGCAGCATGGCGATCACGGCGAAGCCGATGAAGCCGATGATGACGGGGTTGCGCTCGCGGAACGGCTTCATGACGCGGCCTTCCCGTACTCGTTGCCGCCGGTGCGGCAGCGGTCGCCACCGGCCTTGAGCGAGCCGAGCTGCTTCACGAGACCGTCGAGCAGGCCGTCGAGCGGCGTGCCGGTGAGCTGGCTGACGTCGACGTTGAGCTCGCAGACGTAGAAGTTGAACAGGCTGCCGTTGGACGCCAGGTTGCCGAGCTTCTCCATCTTGATCGGCAGGATCTGCAGCGCCGACTCGAGGGTGTCGAGGTTGCGCTTCTTCGACAGGTTGCCGGTCAGGCGACGCAGCTGCGTGACGTCGGCCGTGAGGTCGGGGCGGCCCTCGACGAGCAGGTTCGAGGTCTCCGTCGTGAGGTCGGAGATGGAGTCCAGCGACCCGAGGATGGCCTGACGGTCGCCCTTGAGCCCGGTGATGAACTGCTGCAGCGTGTCGATCGTGGCCGTCAGCTGCTGGTCGCGGCTGCCGATCGTGTCGAGCACGTCCGAGAGGTTCACGACGACGTCGCCGATCAGCTGGTCACGGTCGGCGAGCGTGCTGGTGAGCGAGGCCGTGCGGGCCAGCAGGTTCTGGACGTTCCCGGACTCGCCCTGCAGGGTCTGCACGATCTCGAAGGCGAACTTGTTGGTGTCCTCCGGCGAGAGCGCCTGGAACACCGGCTTGAACCCGTTGAGCAGCACGTTGAGGTCGAGCGCCTCCTCCGTGCGGTCCTGCGGGATCGTCGACCCGGGCGCGAGCCGCGAGGTGTCGCCGTCGCCGCCCTGGAACAGCGCCAGGTAGCGCTGGCCGACGAGGTTGCGGAAGCGCAGCTGGGCGATCGTGTCCTTCGTCAGCGGCGTGGTCGAGCGCACCGAGAAGGTGACGATGGCCTCGTCGGTGTCGTGGATCTTCACCGACTTGATCGAGCCCACCGAGACACCGGCGATGCGCACGTCGTCGCCCTTCGCGACGCCGGTGACGTCGGAGAACACGGCCTTGTACTCGTTGCTGGCACCGAGGCTGCCGTTGCTCAGCGTGAGCATGAGCATGGCGGTGGCGGTGCCGGTGACGACGAAGAACACCGCGAGCTTGACGATCGCGCTGATCGACTCCTTGTCGAGCATCCTGCTCATCGGGTCACCTCCCCGGCGCGGACGGGCTGACGGCGGTTCACGGCGCCTTCACCTCCGCGCCTCGCAGGATGGGGCTGAGCAGCAGCGACGCGGCGTCGGGCACCTGGTCCTCGTCGACGCCGGCCATCGCGGCGGCGAGGCTGCGTGCCTCGGCACGCTGCTGGGGGGTGTCGGTGTCGGCCAGGCTGGGGTTGAAGAAGCCGGCCTCGTCGAGGCTCGACACCGCCGCACGCTGGTAGTCGGCCTCGGTGCCGAACTTGCCGTTGTGGCTGTTCCTCACGCCGATCAGCTTGAACACCTCCGGGGACACCTCGAACGGGTCGGTCTTGCTGTAGGGCCACTTCGACGGGTCGTCGGCGTTCTGCTTGAAGATCTTCAGGTCCTCGCAGACGGCACCGATGGTGTTGGGCAGCTTCCCGCGCTTCTTGTCAGGCGCGTCGATGTACTCGACCTTGCTCGGGTCGGCCTGGGGCGCCTCCGCGATCTGACGGTTGCTCGGGATCCGGGCGTTCTCGTCGAAGCCGAAGTACGTGGGCTGCTGCGGCAGCGTCTCGAGGTCGATGTGCACCGTGTTGTTGCGCAGCACGCTGTTCAGCTTCGGCAGCACGGTGGCCATGCCGCCGGTGAAGCACGGGAAGCTGCTCGCGTACTCCGCGGTGACGCCGAGGATGACGCGGTTCTGCTTCGCCAGGACCTCGAGGTTCTCGCCGTTGGCCTTCGTGAAGTCGGTCAGCGTGTTCGCCAGGCGCGTGCCCTCGCTGTAGAACGCCGCGAGCTGCGTGCGCTTGGCGACCACCGTGTTGCCGGTGACCACCGTGTTGCGCAGCAGCCGGCCGAGGGTCGGCATCTGCGCGGCGTAGCCGTCGGAGACCTTGCCGAGCTTGGTGAGGTCGGTGACGAGCGTCGGGACGTCGGGGTTGAGGGCGGTGAGGTACTCATTGGCCTGGACCAGCGTCTGGCCGAGCTTCTCGCCACGACCCTCCAGCGCCTGCGACACCGCGGTCAGCGTCGAGGACAGCTCAGCGGGCTCCACCGCCTGCAGCAGCGGGTAGAGGTCGTTGAGCAGCTGCTCGACCTCGATCGGCACCTCGGCCCGCTGGATCATGTCGCCGGCCTTGAGCTTCTCCGGTCCGGCGTCGTCGGCGGGGATGAGCGCGATGTACTTCTCGCCGAACAGCGTCTTCGGGACGATCTCGGCCGTGACGTCGGCCGGCACCTCGTCGATGAGGTCGGGCTTCATGCCGAGCACGATGCGCACCCCGCCGTCGTGCGGCTCGACCTTGCGGACCTCGCCGACGATCATGCCGCGGAGCTTCACGTCGGCGTTCTCGGGCAGGTTGAGGCCGGCGGTGCCGGTGTCGACGGTGACGTCGTCGGTGGCCACGAAGGTCTTGGAGAAGAACGCGAACGTCAGCCAGATGAAGAACAGCATGATCGCGAGCAGCGCGGCCCCGAGGAGCTTGAGGCTGGTGGGGCGCTCGGCGAGGGGTGTGGCAGCCATGTCAGCCCGCCAATCTGACGGTGACGGTCGTGCCCCAGATCGCCATGGAGGCGAGCAGGTCGACGACGTTGACCGCGACGATCGAGGTACGGACGGCACGTCCCACGGCGACGCCGACGCCGGCGGGTCCGCCAGAGGCGTAGTAGCCGTAGTAGCAGTGGATGAGGATGACGACGACGGCGAAGATCAGCACCTTGCCGAACGACCAGAGCACGTCGCCCGGGGGCAGGAACGTCTGGAAGTAGTGGTCGTACGTGCCGGTGCTCTGGCCCAGGAACTGGGTGATGGTCAACCGGGTCGCGAAGTAGGAGGACAGCAGGCCCACCACGTACAGCGGGATGACGGCGATGAGGCCGGCGAGCACGCGGGTCGTGACGAGGAACTGCATCGACGGCACGGCCATGACCTCGAGCGCGTCGACCTCCTCGGAGATCCGCATGGCGCCCAGCTGGGCGGTGAAGCCGCAGCCGACGGTCGCGGCCAGGGCGATGCCGGCGACGATCGGCGCGATCTCGCGGGTGTTGAAGTAGGCCGAGACGAAGCCGGACAGGGCCGACGTGCCGAGCTGGTCGAGCGCGGCGTAGCCCTGGATGCCGACCTCGGTGCCGGTGAAGAAGCACATCGCGACGATGACGCCGACGGTGCCGCCGATGACGGCGAGCGCGCCGGAGCCCAGCGTGACCTCGGCGAGCAGCCGCAGGATCTCGCGGCTGTAGTTCTTGATGGTGAACGGCACCGCACGCAGGACGCGCAGGTAGAAGAGCAGCTGCGTGCCCATGCCCTCCAGGGCGGCTGCGGGGCGCTCGTAGAGCGCGCTGACCTTGGTCGCCATGCTCACATCCCCTTCGGCGGCACGAGCTGGATGTAGATCGCCGAGACGAAGAAGTTCACGATGAACAGCAGCAGGAACGTGATCACCACGGCCTCGTTCACCGCGTCACCCACGCCCTTCGGCCCGCCCTTGGCGTTCATGCCCTTGTAGGAGGCCACGATCGCGGCGATGTAGCCGAAGATGACCGCCTTGACCATGCCTTGGTAGATGTCGGGCAGCTGCGCGAGCGCCGTGAACGACGCCAGGTACGCCCCTGGTGTGCCGTCCTGCAGGACGACGTTGAAGACGTAGCCGCCCGCCACGCCGACGATGGTCACCAGTCCGTTCAGGAAGACGGCGATGAGCATGCAGGCGAGCACGCGCGGCACGACGAGGCGCTGGATCGGGTCGATGCCGAGCACCATCATCGCGTCGAGCTCCTCGCGGATCTTGCGCGAGCCGAAGTCGGCGGCGATGGCCGAGCCGGCGGCGCCGGCGATCAGGAGGGCCGTGGCGATCGGGCCCGCCTCGCGCACGACCGCGAGCACGGCCGCGGAGCCGGTGAAGGACTGGGCGCCGAACTGCTTGATGAGTCCGCCGACCTGCAGCGCGATGACCGCGCCGAACGGGATCGAGACGAGGGCGGTGGGCACGATCGTCACGGTGACGATGAACCACGCCTGCGTCAGGAACTCCTTGAGCTGGAACGGACGCCGGAACAGCGCGACGGTGACGTCGAGCATGAAGGCGAACAGGCCACCCGCGACGCGTGCGGGGGCCGTCAGCTTCGTTGCGCTCACGCGGTGGCACCCGGTGCGAGGCTCATGTTCTCCTCGAACGAGCCGGGGGGCGGCGTGATCCCGTGCTCGCGGCACCAGGCGCCCGGCTCGCGCTGCCCGGCCCGCGGACGACCGTCGGAGGGCTCGAGCTGGCGCGGGATCGGCGGCAGCGGCGGCATGTCGAGCTCGGCCTCCGCGGCGAGCTCGGCGGCGTCCTTCTCCTCGGACATGCCGATGGGGCCGACGCGCTGGGCGTTCAGGAACTGGGCCACGACCGGCTCGGTCGAGGACAGGAGCATCTCGCGCGGGCCGAACATCGCCAGGTGCTTGTGGTAGAGCAGGCCGATGTTGTCCGGGACCGTCCGGGTGGAGTTGATGTCGTGGGTGACGATGAGGAACGTCGCGTCGATCTGCGCGTTCAGGTCGATGAAGAGCTGGTTGATGTAGGCCGTGCGCACCGGGTCGAGGCCGGAGTCGGGCTCGTCGATGAGCAGGATCTCCGGCTCCAGGACGAGCGCACGCGCCAGGCCGGCGCGCTTGCGCATACCGCCTGAGATCTCGCCGGGCAGCTTCATCTCCGCCCCGGCCAGACCCACGATGTCCATCTTGTCCATGACGATCTGGCGGATCTCGGACTCGGACTTGCGGGTGTGCTCGCGCAGCGGGAACGCGCAGTTGTCGAAGAGGTTCATCGAGCCGAACATGGCGCCGTCCTGGAACAGCACGCCGAACAGCTTGCGGATCTCGTAGAGGTCCTTCTCCTTGCACGTCGCGATGTCGACGCCCTCGATCCAGATGTGGCCCTCGTCGGGCTTCAGCAGACCGATCAGCGACTTCAGGAACACCGACTTGCCGGTACCCGACGGGCCCAGCATCACCGAGATCTCACCCGCAGGAAGCGTCAGCGAGACGTCTCCCCAGATCAGCTGCGACCCGAAGCTCTTCGTCAGGTTCTCGACCTTCACCTCGACGCCCACGGACCCCTCCTCCACTCCAGCGCGACCCGGACACTCACCACGGGGTCCGGGTCGATGTGACCCGGACCACCTATTGTAACGACACCGTGCGACGCCGGTTACGAGAACTCCCTCATGAGTTGACTCGTCAGTAACGTGTCGCAGGTCTCAGCGACCGTACCTCATGCAACTCGGGGTGACAAAGGTGGCATCCGTCACGTGGACGGCACCGTCATGACTCGTGCGTCGTGTCGTCACCGGGCCGCCGCCGAGGTTCGTCGAGGGACTTTCGGCCCTCGCGCACCGGGTTCCCGGGCCGCGCACGTCGTCGTCCCGCGCCTGCGGCCGTGGGGGTTCTCGTGGAGGTGAGCGAGCCGGGGTGTGGAAGCTCGTGAGTTCACGTTCGGGACGAGCGGCCCTACCGGGCGGACGCGAAGGACCCCCGCCGCACCCGGTGTCCCGGGGCGACGGGGGTCCTCGTCGACGTCGCTGCGGACGTCAGGCTGACAGCCTCAGATCACTTGAGGGTGACCGTGGCGCCGGCGGCCTCGAGGGCCTCCTTGGCCTTCTCGGCGGCCTCCTTGTTGACCTTCTCCAGGACGGGCTTCGGAGCGCCCTCCACGAGGTCCTTGGCCTCCTTCAGGCCGAGGCTCGTGAGACCGCGCACCTCCTTGATGACCTGGATCTTCTTGTCGCCGGCCGACTCGAGGACGACGTCGAACTCGTCCTGCTCGGCGGCGGCGTCACCGGCGTCGCCACCGGCAGCCGCGGGGGCGCCGGCAGCGGCCACGGCCACGGGGGCAGCGGCGGTGACCTCGAAGGTCTCCTCGAAGGCCTTCACGAACTCGGAGAGCTCGATGAGGGTCAGTTCCTTGAATGCGTCGAGCAGCTCGTCGGTGCTGAGCTTCGCCATGAGTGGCGTCCTTTCGTTGGTGAGACCCCGAGGGGGTCCCGATGTGAATCGGGCGTTCAGCCCTCGGTGCCCGCGTCGTCAGACGCAGTGGATGCGGACTCGGCGGCAGCCTCGTCCGCGGGCGCCGCCTCGGCCACGGGGGCCTCGTCGGCAGTGTCGGCGGCAGGCGCCTCCTCGGCCTTCTTCGCCTCGAGGGCCGCCACGAGGCGGGCCGTCTGGGCGAGGGGGGCGTTGAAGAGCGACACGGCGTTCTGAAGGCTGCCCTTCATCGCGCCCGCGAGCTTGGCGAGGAGGACCTCGCGCGACTCGAGGTCTGCCAGCTTCTTGACCTCGTCGGCGTCGAGCGACTTCCCGTCGAGGAAGCCTCCCTTGATGACGAGGGTGGTGTTGGCCTTCGCGAAGTCACGCAGACCCTTCGCTGCCTCGACGACATCACCCTTGATGAAGGCGATGGCGGTCGGACCCGTCAGCAGGTCTTCGGACAGCTCGACCCCGGCCTCGCGGGCCGCGATCTTGGTCAGCGTGTTCTTGGCGACGGCATAGCTCGCACCCTCACCGAGCGAGCGCCGCAGTTCCTGCAGCTGCTTCACGGTGAGACCGCGGTACTCGGTGAGGACGATGCCGTCCGACTCGCGCAGGCTCTGCGCGAGCTCGGCGACGGCGGCGACCTTCTCCGCGTTTGCCATGGGTCTCCTTCAGGTGGTCGTTGCCTACGACCGACGCCATGCAGGGATGCGCACGTCGGGAGGCTCTGGGAACCCACCACCATGAGGACACCTGCGCGGGCCGCCTCGTTCGAGGCACTTCACGGGACCCAGGTGGGACCCGACCAGCGGTCTTCGGCTGGTCCAGTCTACGCACGAGCCCCCGCAGCACCAAATCCGGTGCGGCGGGGGCTCACGGCGGGGTCCGAGGACGACGTCACATGGCGCCGGCACCCATCTTGCTGAGGTCGACGTCGGAGATCTGGTCCTGCGCGGGCGCCTCGATGGAGACGTCCTCGCCCCACTTGCTGTAGTCCATCGTCATCGCCGTGCCCGCGAGGTCCATCGTGATGCGTCGCGGGAGGTTGTCCGGGCCGATGTACATCGTGTAGACGATCTCCTTCGGCAGCTGCGACGAGGCGCCCGCGCCGGCCGCGCCCAGCTGGGAGACGATCTTCTGGGAGTCGACACCCACGACGTACGGCTTCGCCTCGACGCCGTCGATCTTCTTCGCGGCGCCCTTCTGCTCGAAGCTGGTGATCGAGCCCTGCAGCTGCTCGATCTGCTTGGAGGGGTCGACGCTGTCCAGCAGCCCGCTGAACTGCTTGCCGATCGGGTTGCTGGTGTCGTTGAGGTCGATCTTCGCGAACTTGTTCTGCGTCATCGGGCCCATGTTCATGTAGAAGACGCCGCCGACGAGGCGCATCTCGATGTCGCCCTGCGCGCCGGCGGACATCTTCATCGCCATCTTCGTGTCGGCGACGTCCTTCGCGACCGCGACGTCGCCGCTGGCCTTGATCTCCTGGCCGCTGACGCCGAAGTCCATCTCGACGTGACTGGTCTTGGCGTCCTGCTGGGCCTGGGAGACCTCGGTGAAGAAGTTGTCCTTCGTGAGCGTGGTCGACGCCTTCTCACCGACGGAGGACGAGTCGCCCTTCGCCTGGGAGGCGTCGTCACCGCCGCACGCGGCGAGGGTGGTGCCGGCGGCGAGCACGAGGGACAGCGCCGCGGTGGTCTTCTTGAGGCGAAGGTTCATGTTTGGAGCGTACCTGCCGCTCGATGGGGTACGCGAGGTGACGGGTGACGTCCCGCGGGCCATCCTGGCATGCGCCACGAGACCCCCGTGCGACGCAGTGGCGGCGTGACGTACAGCGAGGAGGACACGTGATCGAGGTCGTCGGAGGCACCACCGACCAGCAGGAGCAGGAGCTCGCACGCTACGCGGTGCTCACCGAACCGGTCGGCCGCGACCTGCAGGCGCTCGTCGACCTCGCGGCGCAGGCCTGCGACGTCCCCAGCGCGGCCATCAACATCATCACGCGCGACCAGCAGCACCAGATCGTCGCCACGGCGGGGATCGCGCCGTCGGTGTGCTCGCGGTCGGACTCGATGTGCGCGGCCGTGATGGCCGAGCGCGACGCCGTGGTGGTGCCCGACGCCACCGCGGACGAGCGCTTCCGGACCAACCCGTTCGTCACGGGCGTCATCGGCGCCGTCCGGTTCTACGCGTCGGCCCCGCTGGTGACCCCCGACGGCGTGCACCTCGGGCGGCTGTGCCTGTTCGACGAGTCGGCTCGCGAGCTCACCTCGGAGCAGGAGACGTCGCTGCGCACCGTCGCGGAGCAGGTCATGGACGTGCTCGAGCTGAGGCTGCGCACCCGTGAGCTCGAGCGCGCCAACCACCACCTGGCGCTGTTCGCCGGCCAGGTGAGCCACGACCTGCGCAGCCCGCTCACCGCGATCCTCGCCAACGTCGAGCTGCTGGAGACCGAGCCGGTCGTCGCCACGCACGGCGACCTCGGCACGGTCGTCCGTGCGGTCTCCGACGCCGGCCGCCGCATGAACCGCATGATCGAGGAGATGCTCGAGTTCGCGGTGCGGGGCGGCCGTCTCTCCCTCGTCGACACCCCGCTGGAGCACGTGTTCACGCTCGCCCTGACCGACCTCGAGCCCGTGGTGCGCCAGGGTGGCGCAACGGTGACGGTGGGGATGCTGCCGACGGTCCGCGCCGACGCGGACATGCTGTACTCCGTCGTGCTGAACCTGCTCACGAACGCACTGAAGTTCACGCGTCCGGGCATCCCGGCGCAGGTGAGCGTGGCTGCGCGCCGCCAGGGCGACGCCTGGCGGGTGACGGTGGCCGACAACGGCCGTGGCATCGAGCCCGAGCGGCGTCGGGAGGTCTTCGACCTGTACGACCGCGGCGACGACCCCGACAGCCACGGCATCGGCCTGGCCACCACGCGCCGGCTCGTGCAGGCCCACGGCGGCCGGGTCGGCGTGGAGGGCTCCCCTGCCGGTGGCGCGGCGGTGTGGTTCGAGCTGCCTGCGGGGTAGCCCCGACCGGTTCCCAGACGTGGAGTGCGTGGGGAACTCGTGGGGGACTTCTGTGGATCTGGGCTCCGTAGCGTCGTCGACATCACCTCGACCACGCAGCACCGCACAGGAAGCCACACCATGAACACCAAGAAGGTCCTCCTCCCCCTCGCCACCCTGCTCGCCGCCGGCGCCGTCGCGATCGGCTCGGGCGCGACGTTCACCTCGAGCACGGCCAACACGATCAGCTCGGTGACGTCGGGCACCCTGACGCACACGAACTCCAAGAACAACGCGGCGGTCTTCTCGCTGTCGAACATCAAGCCCGGCGACGTCGTCAACGGCAGCCTCACCATCACCAACACCGGTTCGCTGCCGGCCTCGTTCAGCCTGACCGAGACGTCCTCGACGAACGGCTTCGCCGACAACGCGCTCTCGCTCACCATCACCAACACCACGACGGGCACGAAGGTCTACGACGGCAACTTCGGTGGTCTGACCGACGGCCAGAAGAACCCGCTCGGCACCGTCGACCCCGGCGTCGCGAGCTCCTACACCTTCTCGGTGCGCCTCTCCGACACGGCGGACAACACGCAGCAGGGCAAGACCGCCTCGGCCGCGTACAGCTGGGACTCCACGCAGCTCGCCGCCACCACCACCAACCAGTGAGACCAGCCCGGACGTGACGTGGAGGGAGGGTCACGTCCGGGTCGCCCCGGCACGCGGTGAGGGCCGCGTGCCGGGCCCGGGGGGGGGGGGGGGGGGGGGGGGCGGAGGCGCGCACCCGCTGCGCGCCTCCGCCGGCCCCCCTCCACCACGAGCGCCGGCCACGACCATCCGCCACGAGCAGGGAGAGCAGCATGAGCTCCTCAGCGCACCACCGCGTCGAGCGACGCACCGCACGCCGGGCCACCTCCTGGGCGGTCAACGCGCTCCTGGTCGTGGCGACCCTCGCGGGTCTGGCCTACCTCGCGCCGAGCCTCCTGGGCTACCAGCGCTACGTGATCACCGGCGGCTCCATGACCGGGACCATCGACAAGGGCTCGATCGTCTTCGAGAAGGCCGTGCCGGTCGCGGACCTCACCGTCGGCGACGTGATCACCTACCAGCCTCCCGCCGACAGCGGCGTCCCCACCCTCGTGACGCACCGCATCATCGAGATCGGCACCGCCGAGGGCGGCGGTCGGCTGTTGCGGACGCAGGGTGACGCGAACCCGCAGCCCGACCCCTGGCGGTTCTCGCTGACCGCGCCCACCCAGCCCGTCGTCCAGCACCACGTGCCCCACCTCGGCTGGGTGCTCGTCGCCCTCGCCGACCGCGACGTGCGCGTGCTCCTCCTGGGCGTCCCGGCGGGTCTCGTCGCCCTCGTCAGCGCCGTCGAGCTCGCCAGGGCCCTGCGCGAGGGTCGGCGTGGACGCGACCGTCGGACGGAGACGGACCGGGCGCCGGCTCCGGCACCCGCGAGCGTCGTCGTGCCCGCCCACTCCTGACCGCCTTCGTGGAACGCGCGTGACCTGCGCGTGACCGTCCCGTGGAGTCCACCTTCGTAGCGTTGGAGACATGCCGATGAACGCCCGCCACCTCGCTCCGGCGCCTGTCCGGCGACGGCTGCCCCTGGCAGGCCTCGCGGTGGTCCTCGTCGCCGTCGCGGTCTCGGCGACCGGCTTCTCCTCGGCCACCCTCACCTCCCGCACGGTGAACTCCGCCAGCACCGTGACCGCCGCGGCGGACTGGACGCCCCCGACCGTGGCCGTCACCCCTCCGACCGGCGGGAGCGTCAGCGGCACGGCGACGATCGCCGCCACCGCGAGCGACGCGCAGTCGGGCGTCGCCCAGGTGGTCGTGCAGTACCAGGCGGCGGACGCCGCCACCTGGACGACGCTGTGCACCGACACGACGGCGCCGTACTCCTGCACGTGGGACACCCGCACGGGCACCACCCCCGACGGTCCGTACGACCTGCGCGCGGTCGCGACCGACCGCGCCGGCTACAGCGCGACCTCGGACGTCGTCCACACCTACGTGGCCAACAGCTTCGCGATCGCCTTGTCTCCCCTTGCCGACGCCGTCAGCGGGAACGTCACGGCAACCATGACCGTCTACAACGCGGGCCTGCCGTTCGGCACACCGCGCCTGGAGTACGCACCGGCCGGCTCCGGCCGCTGGACGACGGCCTGCACCGGGGTGCTGCTGGTCTCGAACGTCGCGACCTGCCAGTGGAGCACCGCGAGCCTCGCCGACGGGTCCTACGACCTGCGCGCCGCGGTCGTGGCCGGCGTGACGACCTACACGTCCGTCGTGCAGACCGACGTGCTCGTCGACAACACCCGCCCCACGGTCACGATGGTCGACCCCGGCACGCCGCTCAACGGCGTGCGCACGTTCGCGGCGACGGCGTCGGACGCCGGAGCGGGCGTCGACACGGTCGACCTGCAGTACGTGGCGGGGACCTCGGGCACCTGGCGCTCGCTGTGCACCGTCACGACCGCTCCGTGGTCGTGCCGCTTCGACACCACCGCACTGCCCGACGGCACCTACTCCGTCCGCGCCGTCGCGACCGACGGCGTCGGCCTGCAGACCACCTCCGCGGTCGTGACCGGACGCGTCGTCGACAACACCGTCTCGTCGGTGTCGATGACCGACCCGGGCACGTACCTCACCGGGACCGTCACGCTCGCCGCGAGCGCGAACGCCCCCGCCGGCGCGACGTCGGTGCGGATCCAGCGCGCCCTCGCCGGCAGCGGCACCTGGACCGACGTGTGCACCGACACGACCGCGCCCTACAGCTGCACGTTCGACACGAAGACGGTCGCCGACGGCAGCGTCGACCTGCGCGCCGTGCTGCTCGACGCCCGCGGCACGACGACCGTCTCGAGCATCGTCGCGGGCCGGGTCGTCGACAACAGCCCGGTACGCGCCGTCGACGTGCAGGCCGCCAACGGCGGAGGCACCGTGGGCCGGGTCGACAACGGCGACACCGTCACGCTCACCTACAGCGAGAAGGTCTCCCCCGCGTCGCTCGTGGCCGGGTGGGACGGCTCCGCGCGAGCCGTCACGGTGCGGCTGCGCGACGGAGGCGTCGCGTCCGTCGGCCTCGGCTCCAAGGACGACACCCTCGACGTCACCGGCATGAACCTCGGCAGCGTCAACCTGCGGGCCGACTACCTGAAGAACGGCAAGACCGTCCAGTGGAGCGGCACCGTCACGGCCAGCACCGTGACCGTCGGCGGCGCCACACGCACCGTCGTGACGATCCGGGTCGGCGCGGTGACGTCAGGCACGGGACTGCGGACCGTGACCGCCGCGGCCACGATGGTCTGGACGCCGTCGGCCAACGCGACGGACCTCACCGGCCAGCGGTGCTCCACGGCTCCGGCGACCGAGACCGGCACTGCCGACCGAGACTTCTGAGGAGGACCGACCGTATGCTTCCTGAGATGTCGCCCACCCTGCTGGTCGTCGAGGACGACGACCAGATCGCCGCCCCGCTCGTCCGAACGCTGGAGCGCGAGGACTACACCGTCGAGCGCGTGGCGACCGGCGGGGAGGCCCTCGAGCGGCTCGCCGCCGATGCCGTCGACCTGGTCCTGCTCGACCTGGGACTGCCCGACGTCGACGGGCTCGAGGTCTGTCGACGTGCGCGCGCGGCCGGCTACGAGGGCGGCGTCATGATCCTGACGGCGCGTGGCGGCGAGCTCGACCGCGTGGTCGGTCTCGACGTCGGCGCCGACGACTACCTGCCCAAGCCGTTCGCCCTCGCCGAGCTCCTGGCGCGGGTGCGTGCCCTGCTGCGCCGCACCGCGCGCACCACGCCGGCCGGTCGGGAGGTGCCGGCCGTCAGCGGGGTCCGGGTCGACCGCGACACGCGGCGGGCCTGGGTGCACGACGCCGAGCTCGGGCTGACGGTCAAGGAGTTCGACGTGCTCGCCCTCGTCGAGTCCGCGGGTGGCAGCGTCGTCACGCGCGAGCGCGTCATGGACGAGGTCTGGGACGAGAACTGGTTCGGCTCCACCAAGACGCTGGACACGACCGTCGGGCGGCTCCGTCAGAAGCTGGAGGAGGCCGGCGCGCCCGCGCGCCTCGTCACGGTGCGTGGCGTGGGCTTCCGCTGGGAGACCGGTGCCGCCGATGCGTGAGCGGCTGGTGGCGGCGTTCGTCGGCCTCGCCCTGCTCGTGGTGCTGCTGCCGACCGCGTTCGACCTGGTCGCGGACGGTGTGCTCGCCCACGTCGCCGCCGCGGTCGTGGCCGTCGCACTCGCCGTGGTGGTGGGCGTCGTCGCCGCCCGGCACGTGGCGCGGCCGTTCGAGGAGCTCGGCCAGGCCGCCGCCGACATCGGCGCGGGCCGCTTCGACACCTCGGTCCCCCGCTGCGGCGTCCGCGAGGCCGACGACCTCGGCCGCACGCTGCGCGAGACCGCCCATCGGCTCGACGCCCAGGTCGACCGCGAGCGCGCGCTCGCCGTGACCGCGTCCCACGACCTGCGCACCCCGCTCACCGCGCTGCGTCTCTCGCTGGAGGACCTGACCCGGTGGGAGCAGGTCCCGGCCGAGGTCGCGGTGGAGCTCGAGCGGGCGATCGGCGAGGTCGACCGGCTGGGCGCCGCGGTCACCGACCTGCTGCAGGACCGGCGCGACGCGGCTGCCGGCGAGGGGCCCGAGGTCGACCTCGTCGCGCTGACCACCAGCGTCGTGGACCGCTGGCGCGACCCGCTGTCGGACCAGGGCCGCGGGCTCGTGCTGGAGGCGGCGACGCCCGTCCGCGCGTGCGTGGCCCCCGAGCCCGTGCGCCGGGTCGTCGACGCCCTCGTCGCGTACGCCGCCACCCGGGGCAGCGGGACGGTCACCGTCGACGTGGCGGCCGTGCGTGACGTCGTGCACGTGCGCGTCGGCCACCCCGGCGGACGCCGGGTGCCCGTGGGCATCCTGCACGGCGACGACACGGCCGTGGAGGACGCGGGGCTGACGGCCGCCGCGACGACCGCGGAGGCCGTCGGCGGCTACCTCACGGTCCCGGACGCTCCAGGCTCGCAGCTGCAGCTGATCCTCCCCCGGCGTCGCGCGTCCTCCTGACCGGCGACCACCGGACGGGCAGCCGCACGTTCCACACGTGCCGTCACGCACCGGACCCCCTCAGCCGTCGGCTGAGGGGGTCCGGTGGACGGACGACGTGGGCTCAGGCCTCGTCGGCCGACGTGAAGTTGCGCAGGTGCGACGGGTCGACCGGCACGCCGGGACCGTTGGTCGTGGAGACCGTGACCTTCTTCAGGTAGCGACCCTTGGAGCTGGCCGGCTTGAGACGCAGGATCTCCTCGATCGCCGCGCCGTAGTTCTCCGCGAGCTGCTCGGCCGAGAACGAGGCCTTGCCGATGATGAAGTGCAGGTTCGCGTGACGGTCGACGCGGAACTGGACCTTGCCGCCCTTGATGTCGCTGACGGCCTTGGCGACGTTGACGGTCACCGTGCCGGTCTTGGGGTTCGGCATCAGGTTGCGCGGGCCGAGGACGCGGCCGAGACGACCGACCTTGCCCATCATGTCGGGCGTGGCGACGACGGCGTCGAAGTCGAGCCAGCCGCCGTTCACCTTCTCCACGAGCTCGTCGGCACCCACGTGGTCGGCGCCGGCCTCACGGGCGGCGTCGGCGTTGGCGCCGGTGGCGAAGACCAGGACCCGGGCGGTCTTGCCGGTGCCGTGGGGCAGGTTGACGGTGCCGCGCACCATCTGGTCGGCCTTGCGGGGGTCGACCCCGAGACGCACGGAGACGTCGACGGTGGAGTCGTAGTTCTTGCTGCCCGACTCCTTGGCCAGCGTGGTGGCCTGGAGGGGGGTGTAGAGGGCGTCGCGGTCGATCTTCTCGGCGACCGCGCGGTACGCCTTGCTGCGCTGTGTCATGTCTGGCTTCCTTCGGTGTGCACCAGGTGTGGTCTCGCGGGCCCAGCTGGCCCTGCCACGTGCTGCTGGTCGGGTGGGGGTGGTCAGTCGGTGGTGACGCCCATGGAGCGGGCGGTTCCCTCGACGATCTTCATGGCCTGGTCGATGTCGTTCGCGTTCAGGTCCGGGAGCTTCGTCGTGGCGATCTCACGGATCTGGTCCTTGCTGAGCTTGCCGACCTTGTCCTTGTGCGGGACCGACGAGCCCTTCGCGAGGCCGGCGGCCTTCTTGATCAGCTCGGCCGCGGGCGGCGTCTTCGTGACGAACGTGAACGAGCGGTCCTCGTAGATGGTGATCTCGACGGGGACGACGTTGCCGCGCATGGACTCCGTGGCGGCGTTGTACGCCTTGCAGAACTCCATGATGTTGACGCCGTGCGGGCCGAGCGCCGTGCCGACGGGCGGCGCGGGGTTGGCCTGGCCGGCCTGCAGCTGCACCTTGACGAGCGCTGCGACCTTCTTCTTGGGAGGCATTCTTCTTCGGGTCCTTCTGGTGGATGGGTGGTGCGGGTCGAGGAGGCGGACGTCGGCCGGGCCGACGTCACGGTCACACCTTCTGGATCTGGGTGAAGCTCAGCTCGACCGGGGTCTCGCGACCGAAGATCTCGACCAGGGCCTTGACCCTCTGCGCGTCGAGGTTGATCTCCGTGATCGTCGCGTGCAGCGTGGCGAACGGACCGTCGACGACCATGACGGAGTCGCCCGTCGTGAAGTCGGCGAACTCGACCTTGGGGGACGAGGCCGTCTGCTGCTGCTCGGGGGCGTCGGCCGCCTGCTGGGCGACCTCGGCCTCCACCGCCGGGGCGAGCATCTGCTCCACCTCGGCGAGGCTGAGGGGCACGGGCTGGTGGGAGTTGCCCACGAAGCCGGTGACCGACGGCGTGTGGCGCACGACGCCCCACGACTCGTCGGTGAGGTCCATGCGGACCAGCACGTAGCCGGGGAGGACGGTGCGCTTGACGAGCTTGCGCTGGCCGTTCTTGATCTCGGCCACCTCCTCGGTCGGGACCACGATCTCGAAGATGTAGTCCTCGGCGTTGAGGGAGGTGATGCGGTTCTCGAGGTTCGCCTTGACCCGCTTCTCCATGCCGGAGTACGTGTGGACGACGTACCAGTCACCGATCTGGCTGTGCAGGCGCTCGCGGAACTCCGCCAGCGCGTCGACCGGAGCGGCGTCCGCCTCGAGGTCGGCGTCGACCTCGGCCTCGTCGGCCTGGCCGGCGTCGACCGTCTCGTCGGGTGCGTCGAGCGTGTCGACGTCGTCGGTGGTCTCCTCGACCTCGGGCGCCTCGTCGGCGGCCTCGACGTCGGAGAGCTCCTCGACCTCGACGGGGCTCGTCTCGGGGGACTGTTCAGTCACAAGGTTCCTCTGCGGGTGTGCGTCTGGGATTCACGCGAAGACGGCGAACATCGCCTTGCCGAACCCGTAGTCCAGGCCGGCGACGAACGCCATCATGATCAGGACGAAGACGAGCACGACGAAGAAGTAGTTGACGACCTGCGGTCGCGTGGGCCACACGACCTTGCGCAGCTCCGCGACGACCTGGCGGTAGAAGGTCAGCGGGGAGGTGCGCCGCTCCTTCGTGGCCGACGTCTCGTGGCTCTCGCTCACGGTGTTCCCTTCGTTGGATCGTGCTGGTCTGGTGGTGCGTCGTGCTGGCACGGCACGAGGGACTTGAACCCCCAACCTTCGGTTTTGGAGACCGATGCTCTGCCAGTTGAGCTAGTGCCGTCTGCCGGTGACCCTGGCCGACCGCACCCGTCCTGCAGGCAGGGACGAGGGCATGACGAGACAGCGTGACTTTCTCACCGGTCCGACCAGTGTACGGGGTGGTGGGCGGCGGAGTCGAACCGCCTCGGGACGGACGGGCCGCTGCGCTGCCCGCGGGTTCGTCGACGTCGCTGGTGCGATGGCTGCGGTGGGTCTCGTCCTGCTGCTGCGCTGCCTGCCTTCGTCGTGACCTTGGCGGGGCGCTGCCTGCGTCTGTCTGTGCTCGCTGGTGCGCTGCCTCGGCTGGCGCTGGGCTCGGTCTCCGAAAGGGCCTCGACCGGGCGGCTGGCAGCTGCGCCGGTCTGGGGTCTCGGGCTGTGGCTTCGGCACGGGGTGGACGCAAGAATCTGCGTTCGTGCGCTGGGATTCGAAGGATGCTGCGTTGACTACGGGATCCCGTCGTGAACGCAGAAGCGTTCGACCTCGTTCGCGTGAATGCAGAATCTTGCGTCCGACGCGGGCCACAGCCCGAGACCCGAAGCCGACCCCCGCCCAGCCGCCCGGTCGAGGCCCTTGCGGAAGCCACCCCCAGCGTGAGCCGAGGCAGCGCAGCAGCAAGGCCACCCGGCGTGAACACAATGTGCGCGACTGGCCGGTAACCGGCGGGCGGGCGTATGACTGGGGATCGTGACCCACTCCACGACCGAGAGCGCGGTCGGGGCCTCCCCCGCGCCGAACGTGTCCCACTCCATCACCGTCCGCCTGGAGGTGCCCGCCGGGGGCACCGCCGTCGGCCACCTCACGACCACGGTCGAGCAGAACGGCGGTGTCGTGACCGCGCTCGACGTCGCCGCCTCGCGCGGGGACGCGCTGCGCATCGACCTGACGATCGCCGCCGGCGACACGCACCACGCCGACCGCATCGCGGACGCGTTGCGCGCGATCCCCGACGTCGAGGTCAAGAAGGTCTCCGACCGCACCTTCCTCATGCACCTCGGCGGCGTCATCGAGACCGCCTCCAAGCACGCCCTGCGCAACCGTGACGACCTCTCGATGGTCTACACGCCGGGCGTCGCCCGCATCTGCCAGGCGATCGCCGCCGACCGCGAGGACGCGCGCCGGCTCACCATCAAGCGCAACAGCGTCGCCGTCGTCACCGACGGGTCGGCCGTGCTCGGGCTCGGCAACATCGGCCCGCACGCGGCCCTGCCGGTCATGGAGGGCAAGGCGGCGCTGTTCAAGACCTTCGGCGGCATCGACGCCTGGCCGCTGTGCCTCGACACGCAGGACGTCGACCAGATCGTTGAGATCGTCGCCGCCGTCGCCCCCGGGTTCGCGGGCGTGAACCTCGAGGACATCTCGGCGCCCCGCTGCTTCGAGATCGAGGCCCGGCTGCGCGAGCGCCTGGACATCCCCGTCTTCCACGACGACCAGCACGGCACGGCCATCGTCGTGCTCGCGGCCCTGCGCAACGCGCTGCGCGTGGTCGAGAAGTCGCTCGAGGACGTCGGCGTGGTGCTCGTCGGCGCGGGCGCCGCCGGGACCGCCATCCTGCGACTGCTGCTGGGCGCCGGCCTCAGCGACGTCGTCGTCTGCGACGTCGACGGCATCGTCTCGACCGAGCGCGGCGACACCGACCCGACGCTCTGCTGGATCGGCGAGAACACCAACCCGCGCGGGGTCACTGGCACCCTCAAGGACGCCCTGCGCGACGCCGACGTGTTCATCGGCGTCAGCGCTCCGCGACTGATCGACGCCGCCGACGTGGAGACCATGGCCGACGACGCCGTCGTGTTCGCCCTGGCCAACCCGGACCCGGAGATCGACCCCTCCCTGGCCCGCCAGCACGCGCGCGTCGTGGCGACAGGTCGCTCGGACTACCCCAACCAGATCAACAACGTGCTGGCGTTCCCCGGCATCTTCCGCGGCCTGCTCGACGCGCACAGCCACGGCATCGAGGTGCCGGTGCTGCTCGCGGCCTCGGAGGCCATCGCCGCCTGCGTCGAGGACGACGAGCTGAACGCCGACTACATCGTGCCGAGCGTGTTCCACCCGGAGGTCCACCACCGGGTGGCGGACGCCGTCGAGAAGGCCGCCCGCGCGGTCGAGAAGGCGGACGGAGCCTGAGCGGCGCGGGACGGCTACCGTGGCTGCATGAGTGCCGCGAACGCCGTCCCGTCGCCCGGCCGGACCCTGCGCGTGCTCGCGCTCGCGCTCTGCGCGTCGCCCCTGTTCATGCTGGTCGCGGTGGTCCTGGTGCTGCCGCCGTCGGACGGTGGGCTCTCCCTGCCGGTCGGTCTGCGCGTGCTGGCGCTCGTCGCCGCGGCCGGTGTGCCGTCGATGCTGTTCCACGTGCTCGTGCGCCGCTCCACCGTCGATCGCGTGCGCACCGGGCTCGAGCCCGGCGGTGCTCGCTCCTCCCTCGAGGAGGGGCTCGCCGCGTGAGGCCCGTCGCCACGCTCCCGAAGGCGCACCTGCACCTGCACTTCACCGGCTCGATGCGGCACACCACGCTGGTCGAGCTCGCCGCCCGCGACGGCATCCGCCTGCCGCCGGCGCTCGTCGAGGAGTGGCCCCCGCAGCTCGTGGCCACCGACGAGAAGGGCTGGTTCCGGTTCCAGCGGCTCTACGACGTCGCACGGTCGGTGCTGCGCACCGAGGCCGACGTCCGCCGGCTCGTGCTCGAGGCCGCCGAGGACGACGCGCGCGACGGCTCGGTGTGGACCGAGATCCAGGTCGACCCGTCGGGCTACGGGGCCCGGTTCGGGGGGATCACGGCGTTCACCGACCTCGTCATCGACGCCGCGCGCGACGCGTCCGAGCGCACCGGCACGCACATGGCCGTCGTCGTGGCGGCCAACCGCACGCGCCACCCGCTCGACGCACGCACCCTGGCGCGTCTCGCCGCACAGTACGCGGGCCGCGGCGTCGTCGGCTTCGGGCTCTCCAACGACGAGCGACGCGGCGAGACGGCCGCCTTCGCGCCCGCGTTCGCCATCGCGGAGCGAGCCGGCCTGTCGCTCGTGCCGCACGGGGGCGAGCTGCTCGGCCCCGCGCACGTGGCGCAGTGCCTCGACCACCTCCACCCCACCCGCATCGGGCACGGCGTCCGGTCCAGCGAGGACCCTGCGGTGCTGTCACGCGTGGCCGAGGCGGGGGTCGCGCTCGAGGTGTGCCCGACGTCGAACGTGTCGCTCGGCGTCTACGCCACGCTCGAGGAGGTGCCGGTGCGCACGCTCGTCGAGGCCGGGGTCGACGTCGCGCTCGGCGCCGACGACCCGCTGCTCTTCGGCTCGCGCCTCGCGGGGCAGTACAACGTGCTGCGGGCCGCGCAGGACTTCAGCGACGACGAGCTCGCCGCCCTGGCCGCGATGTCGGTGCGCCGCTCGCACGCCCCCGACGACCTCAAGGCCGACGCGCTCGCCGGGATCGAGCGGTGGCGGACGTCGTGAGCCCGCAGGACCAGGAACCTGCCGAGCGGCACCCCGCCGCCGAGCGCGCGTACGCGACGGGGCTCGCGTCGGTCGTCGGCGGCCTGCTCGTGGTGCCGCTGCTGCTCGGCCCCTGGGCGTGGTACCTGGGGGCCGGCGTGCTGCGCGACGTCGAGCGGGAGCCGGGACGCTGGGCGGGCGCCGGCCGCGCCCGCGCCGGACTCGTCCTGGGCGCGGTGGCGACGACGGCGCTCGGGCTCACCGTGCTGGCGCTGGTCGGCTGGGCCGCGGTGGAGCTGGTGGCGCTGCGCCGCGACACCGGGTACTGAGAGGCCGTCCGTCTCCGCACATGTGCAGGTCACGGCGAAGCGGAAAGAGGTCTCAGAGCGCGCAGCCGACGAGCACGGGCTCGGGCACCAGGGTGACGCCGAACGCGTCGCGCACGCCGTCGCGGACCTCGCGGGCGAGCGCGAGGACGTCGGCGCTCGAGGCCCCGCCGCGGTTGGTCAGGGCCAGCGTGTGCTTGGTGGAGAGGCCGGCGCGACCGTCCGCCACCGCGTGGCCGCGCTCGAACCCGGCGGCCTGGATCAGCCACGCCGCGCTCGTCTTGACGCTGCCGTCGGGCTGCGGGAACCGGGGCGCACCCTCGGGGAGCCGCTGAGCCGACTCGACGTCGAGCACGGGGTTGGTGAAGAACGAGCCCGCGCTCCACGTGTCGGGGTCGTCGGCGTCGAGCACCATGCCCTTGGAGCCGCGCAGGGCGAGCACCGTGCGGCGCACGTCGGCGAGCGGGGCGCGGTCGCCGACGTCGACGCCGAGCCGCGTGGCGAGCTCGGCGTAGGCGATGGGGGCGGACAGGTCGCCCAGGCGCAGCTGGAAGGCGACGACCAGGACGACGTAGCGCCCCGGCTCGGCCTTGAACCGGCTGTGCCGGTAGCCGAAGCAGCAGTCGACGGCGAAGATCGTGCGCACCTTCTGCTCGGTGCGGTCGTACACCCGCACCCAGGCGATGGTCTGGGCGACCTCCTGGCCGTAGGCACCGACGTTCTGTACCGGGGTGGCACCGGTGGAGCCGGGGATGCCCGAGAGGGCCTCCAGGCCGACCCAGCCCGACTCGACCGCGAGGGCGACGAGGTCGTCCCACGGCTCCCCCGCCTGCACGACGACCTGCGCGCCGCTGCACGCGTCGGCCTCGACCTGGACACCGCGGGTGCGGACGAGCACGACGGTGCCGTCGAACCCGGCGTCGTCGACGACCAGGTTGCTGCCCCCCGCCACGAGCAGCAGCGGGGTCCCGGCCGCATCGGCGGTCCGTACCGCGTCGACCAGCTCGGCCTCGGTGGTCACCTCCACGACGTCGCGGGCCGGACCGCCCAGGCGCAGCGTGGTGACGTCGGCGAGCTCCATGCGTCGAGCCTAGGACCTCACCGCCACCACGCCGCCCGACGGCCCCCAGCTCCCTCATTTCGGAACGTCATCGCCCCTTCCACCGCGCGGAACGGGCGATGACGTTCCGAAACGCGAGGACTTGCTCACCCGTGGAACGCACGAGACCCCCGACCTGGCGGTCGGGGGTCTCGGGGAGGACGAGGTTCAGCGGGTCTCGCGGTGGACCTGGTGGGTCTTGCAGCGCGGGCAGAACTTCTTGAGGTCGAGACGATCGGGATCGTTGCGACGGTTCTTCTTGGTGATGTAGTTGCGCTCCTTGCACTCGGTGCAAGCCAAGGTGATCTTGGGTCGAACGTCGGAGCTCTTGCTCGCCACGGGTCTGCCTCTTCTGGTCTGGGGGTGGTGCTGCCGGGATGCGGTAGCTGGGGCGGGACTCGAACCCGCGACACCACGATTATGAGTCGTGTGCTCTAACCACCTGAGCTACCCAGCCACGGAGGGACGAGTTCTCGTCTCTCAGAGCCCCTTTACGGAATCGAACCGTAGACCTTTTCCTTACCATGGAAACGCTCTGCCGACTGAGCTAAAGGGGCAAGCCGAGAAGCAACACTACAGGTAGTCCCGTGCAGGACGAAATCGGGGGTGCCCCTCTCGAGCGGGACGGCGTCAGGGCCTGGCAGCGCGCGCCAGACGGGCCGGCCAGAGCGGTCCGCCGTAGATGAAGCCCGTGTACGCCTGGACGAGGTCGGCACCGGCTGCGAGCCGGTCGCGGACGTCGTCGGGCGTGCTCACCCCGCCCACGCCGACGAGCGCGAGACGCTCCCCCACCCGGCCGCGCAGCCGGCTCAGCACCTCGGTGGCCCGGTCGGCCAGCACGGGGCCGGAGAGACCGCCCGCGCCCGCGGCGTCGACCGTCGCCCGGTCGGTGTGCAGCGACGCGGGACGCTCGATGGTCGTGTTGGTCGCGCTGATGCCGTCGAGACCCAGCTCGAGCGCCAGGTCGGCCACGGCGTCGACGTCGGCGTCGGCGAGGTCGGGCGCGATCTTGACGACCAGCGGCACGCGCCGACCCTGCGGGAGTCCCTCGGTGACCTCGCGCACGGCGGCCAGGATCGGTCGCAGGGCGTCGACGGACTGCAGGTCGCGCAGACCCGGCGTGTTGGGGCTGGAGACGTTGACGACCAGGTAGCTCGCGTACGGCGCGAGCAGCCGTGCGCTCTCGACGTAGTCGGCGACGGCCTCCTCGGCCGGAACGACCTTGGTCTTGCCGATGTTGACGCCGATGACCGCGTCGGCCCCGACCGCGGTGCGCCGCAGACGGTGCAGCCGGGCCGCGACGACGGCGGCGCCGTCGTTGTTGAAGCCCATCCGGTTGACGACGGCGCGGTCGTCGACCAGCCGGAAGAGTCGCGGTCGCGGGTTGCCGGGCTGGGGGCGGGCGGTCACGGTGCCGACCTCGACGTGGCCGAACCCGAGGCCGAGCAGCCCGGGCACTGCGCGGGCGTTCTTGTCGAAGCCGGCGGCCAGGCCGAAGGCGTGCGGGAACGTCAGCCCCATCACGGTGCGCGGTGCCGGCGGCACCGCGGCGAACGGTCGGGCGAGCCGGCCCCCGAGGCGGATGGCCCGGAAGGCCTGCTCGTGCGCGACCTCCGGGTCCATGCGGGCGAAGACCGTCGAGAACAGCGCGTCGTAGACCACGACCGTCAGCCTAGTGCCGGCCGCGGACCGACCTCGCCGCGACGGCGTCGGTCCCGCTCTCCCTGTTGGGGAGCGGGACCGACGTGCAGGAGACGCCGCCGGGCGCGTCCCATGACGCGCGACGGACCCCGCGTCTCGCGGACCGAGATCAGGCGATCGTGCGGATCATCTTCTTGTTGACGAACTCGTCGATGCCGAAGCGACCGAGCTCGCGCCCGAAGCCGGACCGCTTGACGCCGCCGAACGGCAGCTCGGCGCCCTCGGCCCCGACCCCATTGACGAACACCATGCCGGCCTCGATGCGGTCGGCGACCCGCTGCGCCTGGTCGGGGTCGTCGGTGAAGACGTAGGAGCCCAGCCCGAAGGGCGTGTCGTTCGCGAGCTCGACCGCCTCGTCCTCCGAGCCGACCTTGAACACGATGCCGACGGGCCCGAACAGCTCCTCGTGGAACGCGTCGTCGCCGGGCTTCACACCGGTGAGCACACCGGGCGGGAAGAAGGCGCCGTCGCGCTCGCCGCGGGTCTCGAGGTGGGCGCCCTGCTCGACGGCGCGGTCGACCTGGTCGGCCAGCCGCTCGGCGGCCTCCTTCGACGAGAGCGGCGCGATGCCGTCGGCGGCCTCGAGCATCTGGGCCGTGAACTTCTCCAGGAAGGAGTCGTACAGCTCCTCGACGACGATGAACCGCTTGCCCGCGTTGCAGGCCTGGCCGGTGTTGTCCAGCCGCGCGTTGACGGCCTGCTCGACGGTGGCGTCGAGGTCGTCGGCACCCAGGACGATGAACGGGTCGGACCCGCCGAGCTCCAGCACGACCTTCTTCAGGTGGCGGCCGGCGATCGCGGCGACGGCGGCACCGGCGCGCTCGGAGCCGGTCAGGGACACGCCCTGCACGCGCCGGTCGCCGATGACGTCCTCGACCTGCTCGTTGGTCGCGTAGATGTTGACATAGGCGCCCTCGGGGAAGCCGGCGTCGAGGAAGATCTTCTGCAGCGCCTCGGCCGACTCCGGGCACTGCGGCGCGTGCTTGAGCAGGATGGTGTTGCCGAGCGCCAGGTTCGGGCCGGCGAAGCGGGCGATCTGGTACGACGGGAAGTTCCAGGGCATGATCCCGAGCAGCACGCCGACGGCGCTGCGCTTGACCACGGCCGAGCCCTCGCCCTCGAGCAGCTCCAGCGGCTCGTCCGCCAGGAAGCGCTCGGCGTTGTCGGCGTAGAACTCGTAGATGGCGGTGCAGAAGTCGACCTCGCCGAGGCACTCCTCGAGCGGCTTGCCCATCTCGCGCTGCGCGATCTCGGCCAGCTCCTGGCGGCGCTCGGCGTGCAGCTCGCCGACCCGGCGCACGAGCGCGGCGCGCTCGGCCACGGTCGAGCCCTTCGACCAGGTGCGGAACGCCTCGTGGGCCGACGCGATCGCGTCCTGCACCTCGGCGTCGGTGGCGGTGGGGTACTCCTTGACGACCTCGCCGGTGGCGGGGTTCGTGACGGCGTACAGGCTCATCGGTGCTCCTTCGAGGGGGTGGCGGTGTCGGCAGGGCCGACGTTACGGGGTGCGGCGTCGCCCGGCCCGGTGACGAGGAGGGCGCTCATCGCACCGTCTCGGCCTCGCCCGCGATCCGCTGGGCGATCCAGATCGGCACGACGGAGACGACGATGAGCACGACCGCGACGACGGCCACGACAGGCGCCTGGTTGGGCCGGAACAGGTTGTTGAGGATCCAGATGGGCAGCGTCGTGGTGCCAGGACCGGCGGTGAACGTGGTCACGATGATCTCGTCGAAGCTGAGCGCGAAGGCGAGCAGGCCGCCGGCCAGCAGGGCCGAGCGCAGCTGCGGGAACGTGACGAGCCGGAACGTCGTCCAGAGACCGGCGCCCAGGTCGGCGGAGGCCTCCTCGAGGTTGCCGCCCATGCGCCGCAGTCTCGCGACGACGTTGTTGAACACGGTGACGATGCAGAAGGTCGCGTGCGCGACCACCAGCGTCGCGACGCCGAGCTCGATCGCCAGGATCCCGCGGAACGCGTTGTTCAGCGCGACGCCCGTGACGATGCCGGGGAGCGCGATGGGCAGGATCACCAGCAGGTTGACCGTGTTGCGCCCGAAGAACCGGAAGCGCTGCAGCGCGAACGCCATGAGGGTGCCGAGCACCAGCGCCACCGCCGTCGACGCGAGCGCCACCTCGACGCTCGTGAGCACGGCGTCGCGGGCCCCGGCGCTGTGGAACGCCCGCACCCACCACTGTGTCGTGAACCCGTCGGGCGGCCAGGTCATCGAGGGGTCGGGGTTGAAGGAGTTCGCGACGACCACGAGCAGCGGTGCGTACATGAGGACGAGGACGAGGGCGGTGGCGGCGAGCAGGGCTCGACGCGAGACCGGGCTGAGGGTCACGGCGCGCTCCTAGAGGTTGTCCAGGGCGCCCGTGCGGCGGACCGCCGCGAGGTACCCGAGCATGATGACGATGGGCACGAGCGCGATGGCCGCGGCGAGCGGCAGGTTGTTGGCCGCGCCGACGTTCGTGTAGACGAGGTTGCCGAGCATCTGGTTCGCGCCGCCGACGATGTTGACGCTGATGTAGTCGCCCAGCGTCAGCGAGAAGCTGAAGATCGAGCCGGCGACGACCGCGGGAAGCAGCAGCGGCATGACGACCGTGCGGACCGTCGTGCCGGCCGACGCGCCGAGGTCGCCGGCTGCCTCGAGCAGCGAGTCGGGCACGCGCTCCATGCCCGCGAAGATCGGGAGGATCACGTACGGCAGCCAGATGTAGGCCTGCGTCATGACGACGGCCGTGAGCCCGTAGCCGGGGCTGTGCGCACCGAACGGGTTCAGCACCCAGTCGACGAGACCGCCCTCGCTGAGCAGCGAGCGCCACGCGAACGCCTTCACGAGGTAGCTGGCCCACAGCGGCGTCAGGACCGCGACGACGAGCAGCCGCCGGGCTCGCGGCGACGCGACCTTGGCCATGTAGAAGGCGATGGGCAGCGCGATGGCGACGTCGATGACGGTCACGAGCGCCGCGACGCCGAACGTACGGAGCGTGACGGTGCGGTAGAGCGACTCCGTCGCGACCTCGCGCAGGTTGTCGAGCGTGAGGCCGCGGTCGATCTCGCCCGTGAAGGCGTCGACCGACCACAGCGCGGTGACGAGCAGCGCGGCGAGCGCGACCACGTAGACGAGCACCAGCCAGGTGAGCGGCGCGGAGAGGAGCAGCCCGAGCCGCAGGCGCGGCCGCGTGGCGAGGAAGGAGGAGGCCCGGCGGGCGACCGCCCCGGTCCCGGAGGACGGGGCGGTCGCCGTGGGCGCGGTCGGCTGGGTCACGTCAGCCCTTGATCTCGGTCCAGGCCTTGGTCCAGTCCGAGTAGTCGGTGCACTCGACGTCGGTGCGACCGTCGAGGCACTTCGCGATCGGCGTGCGCCAGTACCAGATCTTGTCCGAGTAGGCCTCGTCGCCGGCGTGGTACGTCTCGCAGAAGCCCTCGCTGGCGTACTCGCAGGCCTCCTCGGAGTTCGGCGACTCGCCGAAGTACTCGGTGGCCTGCGCGTTCGTCTTCGGGTCCTCGATGTGGTTGAGCCAGGCGTAGGCACAGTTGGGGTGCTTCGCCTTGGCCGCGATCATCCAGGTGTCGTTCCAGCCGGTGACGCCCTCCTCGGGCACCGTCGTCTTGACGTTGTCCTGGTCGATCGTGTTCGCGATGACCTGCCACGTGGTGCCGACCACCGAGTCGCCGGTCTTGAACGCCGACGCCTCCTTCAGGTAGTCCGACCAGTACTCGCCGACGTTGGCGCGCTGCTCCTTGAGCAGCTTCACCGCCGCGGCGAGCTGCTTCTCGTCGAGCGCGTACGGGTTCTCGATCTTCAGCTCCGGCTGCTTGGCCATGAGGTACATGGCGGCGTCGGCGATGTAGATGGGCGAGTCGTAGGCGGTCACCTTGCCCTTGTACTGCGAACCCTTGTCGAACACGACGTCCCACGACGTCGGCTCCTCCGTCACGACGTCGCTGTTGTACATGAGGAGGTTGGCGCCGTAGCCGTGCGGCACGCCGTAGTTCTTGCCGTCGACCGTGTTCCACTCCTGGTCCTTCAGGAAGTCGAAGACCTTGGCGTAGTTGGGGACGAGGTCGGTGTTGACCTCGGCCGCGGCCTTGGCGGCGACCATGCGCAGCGTGAGGTCGCCCGAGGCCGCGACGACGTCGTAGTCGCCGGACTTGGCGAGGTTGAACGCCTCGTCGGACGTGCCGTAGACCTTGCTGGTGACCTTGCAGCCCGTCTCCTTCTCGAAGTCGGTGACCCAGTCGGCGTCGGGGTCGTTGCTGCCGTCCTCGACGTAGCCGGGCCACGCGAGGATCGAGACCTGGCCCTCGTTCTTCCCGAGCTTCGTGGGCGCGCCGGTGGCGGCGTCGTCGTCGCCTCCCCCGCCGCAGGCGGCGAGGGCGAGGCTGCAGGTGACGGCGGCGGCGAGTGCGCCGACGCGTCCTCTCCTGGTCGTGGGGATCATCTCGGTTCCGTCCTCTTCGGTGGGTGTGGTGGGGGTCAGGCGAGCGTCACGAGGTCGGCGTGACGCCAGGAGGCGACGACGTGGTCGCCCCGCTCGACGGCGGCGGGCGCCGTGGAGGGCTCGAGGACGACGAGGCGAGCGCCGTGCTCGGTGTCGACGACGACGCGGCGGCCGATGCCGAGGTAGATGGTCTCGGCGACGACGCCCCGGACGCGGTCGTGCTCCGGGGTCGTCGCACCCGCGTCGGACTCGGCGGCGAGGTGGATCTTCTCGGGGCGCAGCGCATAGCGGCCGTCGCGGCCGAGGACGGCGCGCGCGACCTCGGCGTCGAACAGGTTGGAGGTGCCGACGAACGAGGCGACATAGGCGTCGACGGGTCGCTCGTAGACCTCCCGGGGGCTGCCGAGCTGGACGATGCGGCCCTCGTTGAACACGGCGACCCGGTCGCTCAGCGTGAGCGCCTCCTCCTGGTCGTGCGTGACGAAGACGAAGGTGATGCCGAGGTCGCGCTGGAGCTGCTTCAGCTCGACCTGCATCTGCTCGCGGAGCTTGAGGTCGAGCGCGCCGAGGGGCTCGTCGAGCAGCAGGACCCTGGGACGGACGACCACCGCCCGGGCGAGGGCGACGCGCTGGCGCTGCCCGCCGGAGAGCTGGGTGGGTCGACGGTCGGCGACGTGGTCGAGGCGCACGGTCGCGAGGGCCTCGAGGGCGCGGCTGCGACGCTCGGCCTTGCCGACCCCCCGCACGCGCAGCCCGTACGCGACGTTCTCGAGCACGCTCATGTGCGGGAACAGCGCGTAGTCCTGGAAGACGGTGTTGACGTCGCGCTCGAAGGGTGCCGTGCCGGTGACGTCGCGGCCGGCGAGCTCCACCGTGCCGCCGGTCGGCTGCTCGAAGCCGGCCACGAGGCGCAGCACCGTGGTCTTGCCCGACCCGGACGGTCCGAGCATCGAGAAGAACTCGCCGTCGGCGATCTCGAGGTCGACGCCGTCGACGGCACGCACGTCGCCGAAGTGCTTCTGGAGCCCGGTCAGGCGGATCGCGGGGGTGGCGCCGGTGCTGCTCATCGGTCTCCTTCGGCGGGCGTCCCGACGTCGTGCGCGCCGGGGCGGGAGGGGTGCTGGACCCTGTCCGCGCCGAGAAACCTATGGCTTCAGATGTTAAATGTAAACAGTCTTCTGTCACCATCCGGTAAACAGGTGCCACCGTCGTCCGGCACCGACCGAGCCTGGACGACGACCCGAGGAGATCCATGGCCGCCGTCCGACGTCGCTCGACCCGAGCGCGCACGGCCGTGTTCGCGCCCATCGGCGACCTGGGCCGGGCCGTGCGCGTGGAGCAGCGCCTCGCCCAGGCCATCCGCTCGGGGATCCTGGAGGACGGCGAGCGCCTGCCGAGCGAGTCGGAGCTGGCCGCGATGCTCGGCGTCGCCACGGTCACCGCCCGTGAGGCCCTCGTGTCGCTGCGCGCGCAGGGGCTCGTCACGACGACGCGAGGCCGCGGCGGCGGGTCGTTCGTCACCCGTCCCCTGGGCGCGGCCGACGAGATGCTGGAGCGACGCGTCGCGGCGATGACCCGCGTGGACATCGCCGACCACGGCATCCACTACGCCACGGTCCTCAGCGGCTGCGCCGAGCTCGCCGCGGAGCGCGCGAACGTCGAGGAGGTCGAGGACCTCCGCGAGATCCTCCCCGACCCGACCACGACCGACGCGACCGCGCTGCGGGCCGCCGACACCGAGCTGAACCTGGCCATCGCCGCCCTCTCGCACTCCGCCCACCTGGCGCGCGAGGTGATGCGCCTGGAGATGGAGCTCGGGGCGCTGCTGCGACTCGGCCTGCGCGACCCCGAGCGGCAGGCGGAGCTGCGCGAGCACCACGCGACGCTCCTGGCGGCCATCGCCGCCCACGACGGGAACGAGGCGCGCGCCCTCGTGCGCCGCCGTGTCCGACGACTCCTCGGCGAGCTCGCCGAGCTGCACGCGAGGATCAGGTGAGCCGATGACCGACCGCACCCCCGTCCCCACGCCCGGCACGACCGGTCTCGGTGCGTGCGTGCAGGCCGTCGAGGCCCTGTTCCACCCGCTGCTGCGCAGCCTGCGCGAGAGCGGCGACGCGCTCGCGCCCCTGTTCGACGGCGACGTCGCGGCCGCGCAGGTCCTCGACGCCGTCCGTCCACACGCCCTCGAGGTGCTCGCCGACCCGCACACCGTCGGCGCCGGGTTCGTCGTCTCCCCCGGCCTGCTGACCGACGAGGAGTACCTGCTGGCCTGGTGGCAGGGTGACGACCAGGGCCGCATCCCCGACTCGATCGCGCTCGTGCAGTCGACGGACTACAGCCGCCAGGAGTGGTTCCGCACGCCGCAGCGCAGCCATGCGTCGCACGTGACGGGCCCCTACATCGACTACGTGTGCACGGACGAGTTCATGCTCACCTCCACCGTGCCGGTAGAGCGCGACGGCCGGATGCTCGGTGTCATGGGAGCCGACGTGCTCGCCGAGACCGTCGAGCGGACGCTGCTGGACACGTTCCGCGCCGCGCACGCCACGCTCGTCAACGACCACGACCGCGTCGTGCTGTCCTCACAGGTCCACCTGTTCGCCGGCGAGCCCGTCGAGCGCGCGGCGTTCGCCACCCACGTGCCCTGCGAGGGCCTGCCGTTCACCGTGCTGGCGTGACCCCGTCGACCCCGGTGACCACCGTGTCGTCGGGGTAGGCCGCGACGACGAAGGTGCGCAGCCGGTCGGCCAGTGCAGCCAGAGCCGCCTCGGCCGGGTGCGTGGACGACCAGGCGACGAACAGCCGCACGGCCAGCTCCACGCCGCCGGACCGCACCCGCAGGCCGCGCAGGCCGTAGCGGACGTCGTCGGACACGACGGCGACACCGCGCCCCGCCGCCGCGAGCGCCTGCGCCACCGTGCCGCTGCTCGCCTCCACCAGCGAGGCCGGCCACCGCTGCTCGCGTTCGACGGCCGTGTCGAGCACCTGACGGGCGGCGAACGTCGGCGGCACGGTGACGACGTCGTGGTCGAGCAGCTCGGCCAGCCCGATGCTCTCGCGGTCGGCCCACGGGTGGTCGGTGCGCACGTACGCCCACACGGGAAGCTCGGGCAGCGGCGCCGCGCGCAGCGGACGCCGCGGGCGCCGCGTCGTGACCACCAGATCGGCGCCCTGTCGCATCGCGTCGTCGACGTCGAGCGCGGCCGTCTCGACCACCGACGGCGTGGGGTCGTCGTCGCGCAGGCTCGCGAGGAACGGCGAGACGACGTCGGCGAGGGTCGTGGCCGGCGCGGCGATGGTGACCCGGTCGAGGCCGCCCTCCGCCTGCACACGGGCGGCGGTGCGCAGCGTCTCCGCCGACGCCAGCACGTCGCGGGCCAGCGGCAGGAGCGTGCGACCGGCGGCGGACAGCACCAGCCGTCCGGCCATCCGCTCGAACAGGTCGACGCCGAGCTCGCGCTCGAGCTGGCGCAGCTGGCGCGAGAGGGCCGGCTGCGTGACACGCACCCGCTCGGCGGCCGCACTGACGGTGCCCGCGTCGACCACGGCGACGAAGGACGCCAGCGTCCGCAGCTCCATGACGAGCATCCTATGCGCGGTAGGCATGGAGCCGATCGTGGAACGGCATTGGACGGCATGGATGGGACAGGTCGAGACTGGGCACGCCGCACCACACGACTGCCTGCCTGGACCCGTCAGGCCGACCGCGAGAGGACCCGCCATGTCCGTGCCCCAGAGACGTCACCTCACCACGCCGCTGCCCGGACCCCGGTCGCGGGAGCTGATGGCCCGCAAGAGCGCCGCCGTCGCGGGTGGCGTGGGCACGACGATGCCGGTCTTCGCGGCCCAGGCCGGCGGCGGGGTCGTCGTCGACGTCGACGGCAACAGCCTCATCGACCTCGGGTCCGGCATCGCCGTGACGACGGTCGGCACCAGCGCGCCCCGCGTGGTCGCGGCGGTGCAGGAGCAGGTCGCCGCGTTCACCCACACGTGCTTCATGGTCACGCCCTACGAGGGCTACGTCGCCGTCGCGGAGGCCCTGAACCGGCTCACCCCCGGCGACCACCAGAAGCGCACCGCGCTGTTCAACTCGGGTGCGGAGGCGGTCGAGAACGCGGTGAAGATCGCTCGTGCGCACACCGGCCGCCCGGCGGTCGTCGTCTTCGACCACGCCTACCACGGCCGGACGAACCTGACGATGGCCATGACGGCGAAGTCGATGCCGTACAAGCAGGGGTTCGGGCCGTTCGCCTCGGAGGTGTACCGGGCGCCGCTGTCGTACCCCTTCCGCGACGGCGGCCTCGACGGTGCGACGGCCGCGGCCCGCGCGCTCGACGTCGTCGAGAAGCAGGTCGGTGCAGCCAACCTGGCCGCGGTGGTCGTCGAGCCCATCCAGGGCGAGGGCGGGTTCATCGAGCCCGCGCCTGGCTTCCTGCCCGCCCTGGCGACCTGGTGCCGCGAGAACGGCGTCGTGTTCGTGGCCGACGAGGTGCAGACCGGCTTCGCGCGCACGGGCGACCTGTTCGCCAGCGACCGCGAGGGCGTCGTGCCCGACCTCATCGTGACCGCCAAGGGCATCGCGGGCGGCCTTCCGCTGTCGGCCGTCACCGGGCGTGCCGAGATCATGGACGCACCGCACGCCGGCGGCCTCGGCGGCACGTACGGCGGCAACCCGCTCGCCTGCGCGGCGGCGCTCGCCGCGATCGAGACGATCGAGGAGGACGGTCTCGTCGAGCGTGCCCGCGCGGTGGAGAGGCTCCTGAAGGAGCGGCTGCACGCCCTGCAGGAGCGCGACGAGCGGGTGGGCGACGTCCGCGGACGTGGTGCCATGATCGCCGTCGAGCTCGTCCGGCCCGGCACCACCGAGCCCGACCCCGACCTCGCGCGCGCCGTGTCGGCGGCGGCGCACGCCGAGGGCGTCATCGTCCTCACCTGCGGCACCTACGGCAACGTGCTGCGTCTCCTGCCCCCGCTGGCCATCGACGACACGCTGCTCGGCGAGGGGCTCGACGTGCTCGAGGCGGCCTTCGCCTCCACGCTGGTGGGCGCGGCCCAGTGACCACATCGACCGAGGAGCACACCGTGACCGGAAACCCGCTCGACGACGCCCGCTCGCAGCTGCGCGAGGCGATCGACCTGCTCGGCCTCGACGAGGGCATGTACGAGCTGCTCGCCGCCCCGCGCCGCGAGATCACCGTGAGCATCCCGCTGCGCCGCGACGACGGCAGCGTCGAGGTCATCACCGGCCACCGCGTCCAGCACAACTACTCGCGCGGCCCGGGCAAGGGCGGCCTGCGGTACGCGCCCGACGTGAACCTCGACGAGGTGCGCGCGCTCGCCATGTGGATGACCTGGAAGTGCGCCCTGCTCGACGTGCCGTACGGCGGCGCGAAGGGCGGCGTGGCCATCGACCCCCGGCGCTACTCGGCAGCCGAGCTGGAGCGCGTGACGCGGCGGTACACCTCGGAGATCGCGCCGCTGATCGGCCCGGCGCACGACATCCCCGCCCCCGACGTCGGCACGGACGAGCAGACGATGGCCTGGATGATGGACACCTACTCGGTGAACTTCGGGCACACCGTGCTCGGCGTCGTCACCGGCAAGCCGATCAGCCTCGGCGGCTCGCTCGGGCGCGCGTCGGCCACCTCGCGCGGGGTGGTCATCGTGGCGCTGCAGGCGCTCTCCCACGTGGGCCTCACCCCCGGTGCCGCCACGGCCGCCGTGCAGGGCTTCGGCAAGGTCGGGCGCGGTGCCGCCCGGTTCCTCGCCGACGCCGGTGTCACGGTGCGCGCGGTGAGCGACCAGTACGGCGGCGTGCAGCACGTCGACGGGCTCGACGTCGCCGCGCTCGAGGCCCACGTGGACGAGACCGGCTCCGTGGTCGGGTTCGTCGGCGCGGAGCCGATCGAGAACGCCGACCTGCTCGAGCTCGACGTCGACCTGCTCGTGCCCGCCGCCGTCGAGGGCGTGATCCACGGCGGCAACGCCGAGCGGATCCGTGCCCGGCTCGTCGTCGAGGGCGCCAACGGCCCGACCACGGCCGAGGCCGACTCGGTGCTCGCCGAGCGCGGCGTGACGGTGGTGCCCGACATCCTCGCGAACGCGGGCGGCGTGATCGTCTCCTACTTCGAGTGGGTGCAGGCCAACCAGGCGTACTGGTGGACCGAGGACGAGGTGGAGGGACGCCTCGCCGACCGCATGACCGCCGCCTGGAAGCACGTGCTGGAGCACGCCCAGTCCCTCGACATCACGCTGCGCGCGGCGGCCACGAGCCTGGCCGTGAAGCGCGTGGCGGACGCCCACCGCCAGAGAGGCCTCTACCCGTGAGCACGCCGCCCGACCTCGATCTCACCGACCTCGACCCCGGCAGCGCCGTGCTCGTGGGCGGGCAGTGGCGCAAGGGCGGCAACGGCACCTTCGACGTCGTCGACCCGGCCGACCTGACGGTCGTGGCGCGGGTGTCCGACGGGGACCTGGGCGACGCGACCGCCGCCGTGGACGCTGCCCACGCGGCCTTCGCCACGTGGCGTCGGACCGCACCGCGCGAGCGGTCGGTGGTGCTGCACCGCGCGTTCGAGCTGATGCACCGCGACCGCGACCGCCTGGCCGCGCTGATCGTCAGCGAGAACGGGAAGTCGCTCGCCGACGCGCGCGGCGAGGTCGTGTACGCGGCGGAGTTCTTCCGCTGGTTCGCCGAGGAGGCGGTGCGACCGCACGGCGACTACGGCTCCTCCCCGGCCGGTGGCACGCGCACGATCGTGACGCACCGACCGGTGGGCGTGGCCGCGCTCGTGACCCCGTGGAACTTCCCTGCAGCGATGGCCACCCGCAAGATCGCGCCGGCGCTGGCAGCGGGCTGCACCGTGGTGCTGAAGCCTGCGGCGGAGACACCGCTCACGGCGCTCGCCGTCGCGCGCCTGCTCGCGGAGGCCGGCGTGCCCGACGGCGTCGTGAACGTCGTCCCCACCACCGATGCGGCTGGCGTCGTCGGCCACTGGCTGGCCGACCCGCGCGTCCGCAAGATCTCGTTCACGGGGTCCACCCGGGTCGGCTCGATCCTCCTGGGCCAGGCGGCGGAGCGCGTCGTGAACGCGTCGATGGAGCTGGGCGGCAACGCGCCGTTCGTCGTGGCCGACGACGCCGACCTCGACGCCGCCGTGGCCGGGGCGATGCTCGCCAAGTTCCGGGGTGGCGGTCAGGCCTGCACGGCCGCCAACCGCTTCTACGTGCACGCCGACGTCGTCGACGCCTTCGTCGAGCGGTTCGGGGCCGAGGTCGAGCAGCTGACGGTCGGCGCGGCCCGCTCGGGCGCGGCGGTCGGCCCGCTCATCTCCTCCGCCGCCGTCGAGACGCTCGCCGACGTCGTGGGCGACGCCGTCGTCGCCGGAGCCCGGATCAGCCACCAGGCGCCGGTCCCCGACGCGCCGGGGCACTTCTTCGCACCGACGGTGCTCGTCGACGTCCCCGCCGACGCCGCGATCCTCGACCACGAGCTGTTCGGGCCGGTCGCGCCGATCGTCACGTGGCGCACCGACGAGGAGCTGCTCGCCCTGGTCAACGCGAGCGAGATGGGCCTCGCGTCCTACGTCTTCTCCGGCGACCTGCAGCGCGCGATCCGCCTCGGCGAGGCGTTCGACGCCGGCATGGTCGGCGTGAACCGCGGGCTCGTCTCCGACCCGTCCGCGCCGTTCGGCGGGGTGAAGAAGAGCGGCCTCGGCCGCGAGGGCGCCCGCGAGGGTCTGGCGGAGTACACCGAGACGCAGTACCTCAGCGTCGACTGGCCGGGCTGACCTCGCGATTCACGCGGGCGTGACGGGGAACGATGCAGGCATGAGCGAACCGCAGACCGTCACCCCACGCCACCTCCGCAACCTCCTCGCCGCGTCGCCGGACTGCTTCCTCGGCCTCGTCGAGGGCGAGGTCAGGGTCGTGGACGGGGACGACGACGAGGGTGCCCTCGAGATCGTCTCCGCCGCCGACCTGCGCGACCGGGTCGGCGACGACCCGGACGACGACGTGCTCGCGGACGAGGCGGAGTCGCTCACCGTCGCCACCCAGCAGCTCGGCGGGTAGCCCAGCCTCCCACGATGCGACGGCGAGCGGAACCGCTCGGTCGTCCCGCACTCAGAGCTTCTCGAAGACCATCGTCGCCTGGATGCGGTCGCCGCCGCCGAAGCCACCGCTCGCGGCGGAGGCGGTGGTGATGGTGTGCAGGCGGTAGCCCTTCTCGGCCTGCGCGTTGATCGCGTTCTCCAGCTCGGCGAGGTTTCCCGACCTCGAGCTGAGCAGCTTCTCCTTGAGCGTCACCTGCAGCACCACGTAGTTCATCGTCGACACCTCTCGTCGCGGGAGCGCGGCGGTCGCGGTCCCCAGCGGATGTCTACCGCCGCCAGGGGTCCGAGCGTGGCCGAACGGGCGAAGAGCCGGCGAGTCTCGGCGTGCCCGTCTCACTCCAGCCCCGACCCCAACCCGCGTGAACTCGCGCGAGGCGCTGAGGTGGTCGATGGGACGGGTGGCTGGCGGAGGCCCGGGGTCTACTTCTGGAACCTTCTCCCTCGCGGGACCCGTGGCGACCCTTACCGTCCAGTCGGCCAGCTGAGCATCGACAATTCTACCCTCGTACCGTCGTCACGACGTATCCGAATCGGTTGGCCACGACGGCCCTTCCCGTCCTACCGCCGACGTTGACGTCGAAGGCATACGTCCCTCGCCAGTCGTACTTCGTGTTCTTGCTATGACTCGAGCAGCTCCAGTGAAACTCGTAACCCGCTCCTACGCCCCGCTTGTCGTAGGTGCAGTCTGCTGCCGGGGCAGACGCCGCTGGAAGGAGTGCCAGCATCAACACCAGTGACCCACTCACTGCGGCGCACCTCTTGAACATGAGTTCCTCCTATACCTTCTGCCGCAGCGTCGTGACCACTCCCTGCGACTCAGTCCGGTCCACATCGTCAAGGGCAGACCAGACTCACGTCGACCGTCAAGATTCAGGAGCTCAGTCGGGACGGACGTCCCACGTCGATGCCGACCCGCGCACGTGCTCGAAGACGAGGCTCGTCTCGGTCGACGTGAACTCGCGCGACGCGCTGAGGTGGTCGATGACGAAGGCACGCAGGGCGTCCGGCGAAGGGAGCGCCACCTGGATGAGGAAGTCGTCGTCGCCGGCGAGGAAGAAGACGTTGAGCACGCCGGGCAGCGCGGCGAGCCGGGGTGCGACCGAGCCGATGTCGGCGCGGGCCGCGGGCTGCAGCCGCACGGCGATCATCGCCTGGATGGGCCGACCGACGGCGGCGGGGTCGAGGTCGGCGTGGAAGCCGCGGACCACCCCGCTCGACACCAGCCGCCGCAGGCGCAGCGAGCACGTCGACGGGGCGATGCCGACCCGCTCGGCCAGCACGTTGTTCGGCACGCGCGCGTCGTCGGACAGCACATCGAGGAGACGGCGGTCGATGTCGTCGAGCACGACCGACCGCGGTCCGGGCGCGCCAGGGTCCGACCCGTTCGACGGACCGCCCGTGACACCACCCATGGACGAACGATAGTCGGCGACAGCACTCCATCTCGACGATCGTGCGGACTTTTCTCCAGCACAGCACCGGAATCCCCAGGATGGTCACCACCAGTCGATCGTCGAAGGAGTGCCATGCGCGTCGGAGTGCCGAAGGAAGTCAAGAACCACGAGTACCGCGTGGCCCTCACGCCCGTGGGCGTCCACGAGCTGGTGGCGCACGGGCACGACGTCCACGTGCAGCGGGGCGCGGGCCTCGGGTCGTCGATCACCGACGAGGAGTACGAGCGGGCGGGCGCACGCCTTCTCGACCGGGCGGAGGACGTCTGGGGCGAGGCCGAGATGGTCCTCAAGGTCAAGGAGCCGGTCGCGTCGGAGTACCCGCTGCTGCGCGACGACCTGACCCTCTTCACCTACCTGCACCTCGCCGCCGACCGCCCCCTCACCGAGGCGCTCGTCGACGCTGGCACCACCGGCATCGCCTACGAGACGGTGCAGCTGCCGAGCGGCGGGCTCCCACTCCTGTACCCGATGTCCGAGGTGGCGGGGTGCCTCGCCCCGCAGGTCGGCGCGCACTCCCTGCTCAAGGCGCAGGGCGGACGTGGCGTGCTGCTCGGCGGCGTGGGCGGCGTCGCGAACGCCAAGGTCGTCATCATCGGCGCCGGCGTCTCCGGCCAGAACGCCGCCAACATCGCGCTCGGCATGGGCGCCGACGTCACCCTCCTCGACACCGACCTCGAGAAGCTGCGCATGTCGTTCTGGCGCTACAACAACCAGGTCCACGGGCTCGCGTCGTCCACCTACGTGCTGGAGGAGCAGGTCCGCCAGGCCGACCTGGTCATCGGTGCGGTGCTCGTGGCCGGCGCGGCCGCCCCGAAGCTGGTGAGCAACGACCTCGTCGCGCAGATGAAGCCGGGGTCGGTGCTCGTCGACATCGCCGTCGACCAGGGCGGCTGCTTCGAGGACACCCGCCCGACCACCCACGACGACCCGACGTTCCAGGTGCACGGCTCGACGTTCTACTGCGTGGCGAACATGCCGGGCGCCGTCCCGCACACGTCGACCTACGCGCTCACCAACGCGACGCTGCCGTACACGGTCGCGCTCGCCGACCGCGGCTGGCGCGACGCGCTGCGCGCCGACCCGAGCCTCGCCCTGGGCCTCAACACCCACGCGGGCGCGGTCACCAACGCCCCCGTCGCGCAGGCCCACGGACTCACGCCGACGTCGCTCGAGGACGCGCTCGCCTAGCCGTCCCTCCCCCCGTTTCGGAACGTCATCGCCCCTTCTCGCGACGAGAACGGGCGGTGACGTTCCGAATCGGGGGCGCGCAGCTCGCGACCCCTCAGCCCGAGACGACGAGATCGTCGAGGGCCACGACGTGGCCCGCGGCGCACCGCACCTCCGGCTCGACCTCGGCGCCGCATCCGGCGTGCGCGAAGCGGGGCGAGTGCGGGTGGTCGGTGTGGCGACGCCCCCACGCCGCGAGAGCCAGCAGCACGGGCAGCAGCTCCTCGCCGCTCGCCGTGAGCACGTACTCCTGGCGCGTGCGCTGCCCCTCCTCGCGGTAGGGACGGCGCTCAAGGAGCCCGGCCTCGCGCAGCTCGCGCAGCCGCGCGGACGCGACGGCGTCGCTGATGCCGACCCGGTGGGCGAGGTCGTCGAAGCGCGTCGTGCCGTAGGAGACCTCGCGCAGGAGCAGCAGGGCCGACCGCGTGCCGACCACGGCGAGGGCGCGGTCGATCGGGCAGTGGTCACCGGGCGAGGGTCGGTCGGGCGCGGCGAGACGTCCTTCGAGTCGAGCGGGCATGGGACGACCCTACCGCCTGACTTGGCAGAAGCGAAGCCAGGCGCTACGGTCCTGGCTATGCCCAGCACAAGCCAGGGTTCGAGAGCCGTCGTGCTCGCGACCATCGGCGCCGCCTTCATGTCCAGCCTCGACCTCTTCGTCGTCAACGTCGCGTTCGACGACATCGGGCGCGACCTCGGCGTCGGCCGGCCGGGAGGTCCGAGCGCCGCCGACCTGAGCTGGGTGCTCAACGCGTACGCCGTCGCCTTCGCTGCCCTCCTGGTCCCGTTCGGTCGACTCGGCGACCGGTACGGGCGCAAGCGACTCTTCGTCGGCGGGCTCGCGCTGTTCGTCGCGGCCAGCGTCGCCTGCGCGACGAGCCCCGACGTGTGGATGCTCGTCGCGTTCCGCGTGCTCCAGGCAGCCGGCGCCGCCGCCATGACCCCCACCAGCCTGGGCATCCTCATGGCCGCCCTGCCGCCGGAACGACGCGTGGGTGCGGTGCGGCTCTGGGCCGCCACCGGCGCCCTGGCAGCAGCGTTCGGCCCGACGGTCGGCGGCGTGCTCACCCAGGTCTCGTGGCACTGGGTCTTCCTCATCAACCTGCCCGTCGGCCTGGTGCTGCTGTGGCTCGCCGTCACCGCCGTGCAGGACGGTCCGGCCGACGACGACGCGACCCGCCCCGACCTGGCCGGGGCCGCGGTGTTCGCCGGCGCCGTCGGGCTCCTCGCCCTCGGCCTCACGAAGAGCAACGACTGGGGCTGGCTGGACCTGCGCACGCTCGGGTCGCTGGGCGCGGCGGTCGTCCTCGGCGCATCGTTCTGGGCGCAGTCGCGACGCCACCCGTCGCCGGTCATCCACCCGGAGCTGCTGCGCGTGCGCTCGTTCCGCTACGCCAACCTGGCGATGCTGGCCTTCAACGTCGCCTTCGCGGCCCAGCTGCTCGTGGGCATCCTGTGGCTGCAGCAGATCTGGGGCTACTCGTCGCTGCGCACCGGGTTCGCCGTCGCCGTCGGTCCGGCCATGGTGCCGGTCACGGCCGCCCTCGCGCACCGGTTCCTCGCCGACGTGTCCCCCGCACGCCTGGTGGCCGCGGGCTCGGTGGTGTGCGCGCTGGGCAACGTCTGGCTGATCTCGGTGATGGGCCCGGAGCCCGCGTTCGCGTCGACCTACCTGCCCGGCTGGCTCCTCGGCGGCGTCGGCGTGGGTCTCGCCCTGCCCAACCTCATCGCCGGCGGCACCCGCGAGCTCGCACCCCACCAGTCCGCGACGGGCAGCGCCGTCGTGACCATGTCGCGGCAGATCGGCTTCGTCGTCGGCGTCAGCGTGCTGTTCGCGATCGTGGGCGGCGCGCAGGGCATGGCCGCCCGCGACGGCTTCGTCACGACGTGGGCGGTCTCGGCGGGTGCACTGCTGGTCGCAGCCGTGCTCGCCCTCGGGATGACCAGCCGGGCCCCGGAGCCGGTGCGGACGGCGTGATCCAGCGACGCCCGCCGACGGCTACGACGGGGGCCGGGCCGAGGTGCTGCGCGGGATGAGCGTCGGGGCGACGACGACGTGACGGACAGGGGCACCCGCCCGCGTCTCGTCCAGCAGCTCGAGGGTGGCGGCCGCGATCTGGTCGAACGGCACTCTCACGGTCGTGAGCGGCCGGGGCAGGCGGGCCGAGACCGGAACGTCGTTGTAGCCCACGACCGAGACGTCCTCCGGCACCGAGAGCTCGAGGGCCTGAGCCGCGGCCAGCACTCCGATCGCCGTGTTGTCGTTCACCGCGAACACCGCCGTGGGGCGGTCGGGCGACGCCAGCACGCGCCGCGCGACGTCCTCGCCGGACTCCATGCTGAACGCCGACTCGTGCACCAGGTCGCCGACGTCGGTGACCCCCACCTCCGCCAGAGCACGGCGGAAGCCGGCCTGCCGCCCGACGGCGCTCGACGCGTACGACGGACCCGCCACGAGCGCGATGCGACGGTGCCCGAGGTCGACGAGGTGCCGGGCCGCGAGGTAGCCGCCGAGCTCGTCATCGCCCACCGCGGACGGGGTGCTGCCGTCCGCGCGCAGCGCGAGGACGACCGGGACGCCGCGGTCGCGCAGACGTGCGGTGAGGTCGTCGCCCAGGCGGGCCGTGGTGAGCACGAGGCCGTCGACCCGCTGGTCGAGCAGCCGCTCGACGGCCTCCTGCTCGGTGGCCGGGTCGTCGTCGGTCGTGGCGACGATGGCGAACTGGTCGCGTCGGGCGCAGGCGGCCGCGACCTGCTCGAAGGTCATCGCCATGACCGTGTCGGTGAGGCGGGGCACCAGGACGCCCACCGTGCGGGTCTGCTGACGACGCAGGGCCGAGGCGAACCGGTCGCGGCGGTAGCCGAGACGCTGGGCGGCGTCGCGCACGCGCTGGGCCGACGCGCTGTGCGACGTCGGAAGCCGCTCGTCGAGCACGCGGGAGACGGTCGACTTCGAGACCCCGGCCTCCCGTGCGACGTCGAGGATCGTGGGCGGACGCAGCGGCGACTCGGTCACGCTCGCTCCTCGGTGCTCGTCGGGCGGGGTCGGTGGGATCGTTCCCGCCCAGCATAGGAGCACGCGGGGCCGCCACCAGTGCGCCCGACCGCGAGAGAATCCGCCGGGACGGTTGACAGCGTGTTCCCCGTCACACACGATGGGAACGTTCCCGTGAACGTTGTCACATCGGCCACCGCCCCTGGCACCGTCCCGTCCACCTCGGGAGCAGCGGCCGGACCGACCGGCCGGACCCCCCGGACGAGCCGTCCGCGGGGTAGACAGAGAAGGACGCCCATGACCGACACCGCACCCGTCCGCACCGACCCGGTGGGGCCCGCCGACGAGCAGCCCCGCCGGTCCCGCCGCGGGCTCACCGCCACCTTCGCCCTCATGGGGCCCAGCTTCATCGCCGGCGCCTGGCAGTTCGGGCCCGGCAACCTCGCGTCGGCCGTGCAGGCCGGCAGTGCCCACGGCTACACCCTCATCTGGGTCATCGCCCTCTCCACGGTGCTCATGATCGCCTTCACCGACATGAGCGTGCGCCTCGCCGTCGTCTCCCCCGGCTCCCTGGTGCAGACGATCAAGGACCGTCTCGGCCGTCCCGTCGGCGCCGCGGCCGGCATCGGCGTCTTCCTCATCAGCCTCTGCTTCTCCGTCGGCAACGCCGTGGGCTCCGGCCTCGGGTTCTCGATGCTGTTCGGCGGGTCGCCGACGCTGTGGACGCTCGGCTGCACGATCGTCGTCGCCGCCGTCGCCTGGGCGCCGAACTACTACAAGCTGTTCGAGCGGGCCATGCTCGGCATGGTGGTGCTGATGGGCATCGGCTTCGTCCTCGGCGCCTTCCTCTCCCAGCCCGACTGGGTGTCGGCGGCCGACGGCCTGTTCCCGACCCTGCCGTCGGACGCCGGCCTGCTCGTCATCGCTCTCGTCGGCACGAACTTCTCCATCAACGCCGCCTTCTTCACGGGCTACGCCTCCCGCGAGCGCGGCCTGAGGGCCGAGGACTACCGCACGACGACGATCGCCGACACCATCCCCGGCATCCTCGCCCCGGGCATCATGACCGCACTGGTGATCGTCACCGCCGCAGCCGCCCTGCAGAACACGGGCACCGCCGCAGCCTCGTTCCCCGAGCTCGCGAACGTCCTGCGCCCCGTGGCCGGCGACTTCGGCAGCGTGCTCTTCGGGCTCGGCTTCTCGGCCGCCGCGTTCTCCTCGATGGTCGCCAACGCGACCGCCGGCGGCACGCTGCTGTCCGACGGCCTGGGCCACGGCAACACGATGGAACGGCTGGGCGTGAAGATCGGCATGCTCACCGTGCTGACGTTCGGGCTCGTGGTCACCCTGGTGGCGAGCGGCTCGCCCGTCGAGCTGATCATCACCGCGCAGGCCCTCACCGTCGTCGTGGCACCGATGCTCGGGCTGCTGCTGTTCGTCATGACCACCCGGCGCGACCTGATGGGCCGTTTCGTGAACCGGTGGTGGCAGAACGTGCTGGGCGTTGCGGGCCTGGTGGCCATCTTCGCCCTCTGCTACCGACTGCTGACCACCCTGCTCTGACCGTCCTCCGGTCGGCCCCGCTCCTCGCACAGGAGCGGGGCCGACGTGCGTCGCGTCGCCAGACCACGGACCTTGACAGCGTGACCACGGTCACTCACACTGAGAACGGGAACGTTCCCGCGAACGTTCCAATCCGACCATCCGCGACGAAGGAACCACCATGACGCTCGACCTGCGCGGCCTCACCCCCGCTCCCGTCACCCCGTTCACCCGCGACCTCGAGGTCGACTACGACGCCGTGGCGTCGCTGACCCGCTGGTACGCATCCATCCCCGGCATCACCGGACTGGTCTACCTCGGCCACGCCGGCGAGGGCACCTACCTGACCCAGGAGGAGCAGGTCCGCGTCATCGAGGTCGCCGTCGAGAACGCCGGCGAGGTCCCCGTGATCGCCGGCATCACCGGCGAGGGCGACAAGGTCGCCGGCCTGGAGGCCAAGCGCGCGATCGACGCGGGAGCCTCGGCCGGCCTGCTGTACCCGTCGCACGGCTGGCTGCGCTTCGGCTACCAGCAGGGCGCCCCGCAGGAGCGGTACCGGATCGTCCACGAGGAGTCCGGTCTGCCGCTCATCCTGTTCCAGTACCCCGACGCCACCAAGGCCAGCTACGACCTGGAGACGCAGCTCGAGATCGGCGCCCAGGCCGGTGTCTTCGCCACCAAGAACGGCGTGCGCAACATGCGGCGATGGGACACCGAGATCCCGGTGCTCCGCCAGGAGCTGCCCGACCTGCAGATCCTCTCGTGCCACGACGAGTACCTCCTGCACACCATGTTCGACGTCGACGGCCTGCTGGTCGGCTACGGGGGCATCGCCCCGGAGCTGCTCGTCGAGCTGATCGCCGCCGGCAAGGCCCAGGACTACCCCGCCGCCCGCGCTCTGCACGACGCGCTGCTGCCCGTGACGAAGGCGGTGTACCACCGCGGCTCCCACATGGAGGGCACCGTGGCGCTCAAGCTGGCACTCGTCGAGCGCGGCAAGCTCGAGCACGCCGCGGTCCGTCCTCCGCTGCTCGACCTCGCCCCCGAGGCGCAGGGCGAGATCAGCCTCGCGCTCAAGCACGCCGGGATCATCTGAACCGCCCCACACGCAGCGGCCGGTGGCTCCGGGCGCCGCGCCCCGCCTCGCCGTGGTGGACACGTCGGAGCGGGGCCCGGCCCCCGGGCCCACCGGCCCTCGTCACGCTCCGGGAGGCTCACTCACGCGGGCTCGGCCCGTCGAGGAGGTCGGACTTCTCCACGACATCGAGCTCGCACGCGCGAGGAGGGGCGCCGCGGGTACGAGGACGTGCCCGTCAGCCTGCCGGGTAGGCCGAGCAGCGCTCGCACCGGCTCATCAGGTCGTGCTCGCACGTGAGCACGTGGGTGAGGAACGCCTCGGCCGTGTCGAGCTCGGCGCGTCGACGACGCAGGTGCTCGAGGTGCTCCGCGATGACGCTGTCCCGTCCCGCCGCGTCGCGGTGCAGGACCAGCCGGATCTGCGAGAGCCGGAGACCGACCCGCTGGCAGGACCGGACGACCCGGAGCCGGTGCAGGTGCTCGTCCGTGTAGTCGCGATGTCCGGCGGCCGTCCGGTCGGGCACGACGACCCCCTCGTCCTCCCAGTGACGCAGCACGTGGGCCGCGACACCCACCCGCGCAGCCGCTGCTCCCACCCTCATCGCCCCATCGTGCCACCTTGACTTCAGGTCGACCTGAAGTCCTAGCGTGCGAGCCATGTCCTCGCCCGACCGCCTCCCTCCGCCGCGCTACGTCGACCTCGACGGGGCCCGCGTCGCGACCTACGTGCTCGAGCCGTCAGGCCGCGAGCCCGGGGGCGACGTGGTGCTCTGCCACGGCACGCCGTGGTCGTCGGCCGTCTGGGCGCCGGTGGCCCACGCGCTGGCGGCCACGCACCGCGTGCTCCTGTGGGACATGCCCGGCTACGGCGCCTCGATCCCCGAGGGTCCACCGACTCGCGACCCGAGGGTCGATCTCGAGGCGCAGCGACGCCGGCTCGCGGCACTCCTGCAGCACTGGGACCTGACGTCGCCCCACGTCGTCGCCCACGACGTCGGGGGCGCCGTCGCCCTCGGGGCCCACCTGCTCGAGGCATCGGCGTTCGCGTCGCTGTACCTGCTCGACGTCGTGACACTCGACCCGTGGGGCTCCCCGTTCTTCCGGCTGGTCGCGGAGCACGAGGCGGTGTTCGCCGCCCTCCCCGCGCCTCTCCACGCGGCCCTCGTGCGGGAGTACGTGTCGGGCGCCGGTCGCGGGTCGCTCCACGCGCAGCAGGTGGACGAGCTCGTCGCACCGTGGACGACCCCGCACGGCCAGCGTGCCTTCTACGCCCAGGTCGCACAGCTGGAGCCCGCCCACACGCGGCCGGTCGTCGAGCGGCTCGGACGCACGCGCTGCCCGGTGCGCGTCGGCTGGGGCGAGCAGGACCCGTGGCTCCCCGTGGAGCAGGCGGCCGAGCTCGCGGACCGGCTCGCGGGCCCCGTCGACGTGCTCACGATCCGCGGGGCCGGGCACCTGGTGCCCCTCGAGGCACCGGAGCTCCTCGTCGACGACCTCAGGCGCTGGCTCGACCACGTCGGATGACGGCACTGGCGTGGCAGGAGGCCCCGGAGAACCCGACGGCCCCGGCGGGCTCTCGCCCGACGGGGCCGTCGGTTCCAGCGTCTGGCGCTGTGGCAGGTAGAGGATTCGAACCTCTGAAGGCAATGCCGGCTGATTTACAGTCAGCTCCCTTTGGCCGCTCGGGCAACCTGCCAAGGATGTCGACCACCGAGGTGGGCAACGACGAGAAACCATACCGCAGCCGGCACCACGCGGCCCAACCGGATCCGTCCCGCCGAGGGGTTGACAATCTACAACCAATTGGTTGTAGATTGTGATCATGAGCAGCGAGCAGGACGAGGACCGGGCCGACGCCCTCTTCCACGCCCTGGCCGACCGGACCCGACGCGACATCCTGCGCCGCGTCCTGGCCGGCGAGCACTCCGTGAGCACGCTCGCCGAGCGGTACCCCATGAGCTTCGCGGGCGTGCAGAAGCACGTCGCGGTGCTCGAGCGCGCCGGTCTCGTCACCAAGCGGCGCGTCGGCCGCGAGGCGCTCGCGAGCGGCGACGTCGAGGCCGTCCGGTCCGTCGGCACGCTGCTCGACGAGCTCGAGCACGTGTGGCGCGGACGCGTCGCCCGCATCGACGACCTCCTGCTCGGCACGCCCGAGGACCCCCAGCACGACACCACACCCACCCGCAAGGAGACCTGACATGCCCGTCACCGACGTCCAGAAGGACCTGGACCAGCGCACCCTGACCATCACCGCCGAGTTCGCCGCACCCGTCGAGCGCGTGTGCGCCATCTACGCCGACCCGCGCCAGCTCGAGCGGGTCTGGGGACCGCCCACGTTCCCCGCCACCTTCGTCGACCACGACCTCAGCGAGGGCGGCCGGCTCACCTACTACATGACCGGCCCCGACGGGCAGCGCTTCGGCGGCTGGTGGGAGGTCACCGCCGTCGACGCGCCGCACGGCTTCGACTTCCGCGACGGGTTCGCCGACGACGACCTCCGGCCCGTCGAGGGCATGCCGGTCTCGACCAACACCTTCCGGTTCGAGTCGATCGAGGGTGGCACGCGTGCCGTGTACACGTCGACGTACGAGACGCTCGAGGCCCTGCAGCAGGTCATCGACATGGGGGTCGAGGAGGGCAGCCGTCTGGCGATCGACCAGATCGACGTGCTGCTCGCCGCCTGAGCGACGACCGGACGAGCGCGAGCGCCTAGGCTGAGGGGTGGGACCTGCGGGTCCCACCCCTTCGCCGTCCCGACACCCACCAGGAGAGAACCCGTGGCCGACTCCTCGTTCGACATCGTCAGCAAGCTCGATCGCCAGGAGGCCGACAACGCGCTCAACCAGGCGATGAAGGAGATCTCCACCCGCTACGACTTCAAGAACACCGGCGCGCTGCTGGAGTGGAAGGGCGAGGAGGGCATCGAGATCACGGCGAACGCCGACGAGCGCGCCCTCGCCGTCCTCGAGGTGTTCAAGGAGAAGCTGATCAAGCGCGGCATCAGCCTCAAGGCGCTCGAGACCGGCGACCCGCGCCAGAGCGGCAAGGACGTCAAGATCAACGGCAGCTTCAGCCAGGGCATCAGCACCGAGCAGGCCAAGAAGGTCTCCAAGCTGATCCGCGACGAGGGCCCGAAGGGCGTCAAGGTGCAGGTGCAGGGCGACGAGCTGCGCGTCACCAGCAAGAAGCGCGACGACCTGCAGGAGGTCATCGCGCTGCTCAAGGGCGCCGATCTCGACTTCCCCCTGCAGTTCGTCAACTACCGCTGACAGGCTGCGTCCGGGGCCGTCAGGTCACGACGTCCCAGAGCCAGGCCACGCTGACCACCGCGCCGACGACGAGCAGCACCAGCAGGAGCACGGCGAGCAGGAAGCAGCCGAACGCCCCGAGGTCGCCGTCGTGCGGCTCGAGCACCTCGCTGTCGGGCCACTCGTCCTGCAGCGGGTGCTCGCCGAGGTGGGCGTTGGCGTGCTCGAGATCGCAGAACAGGAAGACCTGCTCGTGGCGGAAGCAGCGCTCCTCCTCGGAGTCCAGGCGCTCGGACCGACCCACCACGATCGTGATCGCCCGGTCGGCCGCAGGGTCGACCCCACGGCCGCAGTGGGCGCACCCGCTGTCGGCGTCGACCGTCTCGTTGGTGTCGGCATGCTCGTCCATGCAGTCGACCCTAGGGACCCGACGGACGATCGACCCAGCGACTTTCCGTGGTCCCGGCACGGCAGGACGCCCCCGCCGGGCTGGTCCGGCGGGGGCGTCGTGCTCGCGGTGCGACGCGGGCGTCAGCGGTCGACGCGCACGACCGAGGCGTCCTCGGCGAGCTCGACGGTGACGTCGTCGTCGTTGCCGAGGTCGACCTCGACCTCGTAGGCGTGGCCGCGGTCGTCGCTGCGCTCGACGTCGGTGACGGTGCCACGCCCGACCTCCGCCAGCGCCGCCTTCTCCAGCTTCTGGCGCAGCGCCTCGTCGGTGACGTCGTCGGAGTCGACGCTCGGGGCGCTCGAGGGGCTGCCGCTCGCCTCGGTCGCGGCAGGGGCGGACGTGCCGGCAGGGCGCACGTCGTCATCGTCGTCGGACCCGCAGGCACTGACGCCGAGGGCGAGGACGAGGGCGGTGGCGGTCGCGGCGAGGGCGCGGAGGGACGTCATGGGGGTTCTCCTTCGATCGGTGATGAGCCCATCGAAGCCACGCAACGTGAGACCTCCATGACGGATCGGTGAGAGGGTTCTCATCCTCCGACGTGGGCCGCGCTGCCGCGCCGCGTCCACGGCCACACCAGCAGCGCCCACACCGCGGCCACCACGACGATCTCGACCGCCACGTAGTACGGCCACGCCGGGAGCACGTCGAGCAGCGACGCCCGGTTCGGCTTGCCGTTGAGGTAGCCGTAGTTGGTGTCCATCAGCGCGTTGTAGGTCATGACCGACGCCGCCCAGACGAGCGTGACGACCACCGTGCGGCGGTAGGTCGCCCACGTCGGCAGGACGCGCAGCCCGGCGACGAGGTAGACCGCCGCCCACACGATCAGCACGTGCATGGCCCAGAACATGATGAAGCGCGGCTCCGGCCAGTTCGACGACAGATCGGGCGTGGCCATGCCCTGCGTCGTCAGCGTGAGACCCCACAGGTAGGTGACCGTCGACGTCAGGCGCGAGCGCGTCCACAGTGCGTGCACCGCGAACATCCACGCGAGGTCGCACAGCTGGAACGGCAAGGACGTGCGCGGGCTCCACTCGTCGGGCAGCAGCTGCAGCACCTGCAACGGGACGGTGACGGCCACGATGCCGAGCGCGAGCACCCGGCTCGTCGTCGCCTCCATGGTCGTGCCGCGGACCCGGCGCCCGAGCAGCACCACGGGGACCAGCCCGATCGCGAACAACGCCAGGACGACCAGGTGGCTCGTGCCGTACGCCTGGAACTCACCCGCGGCCAGCAGGGTGGTGCCGTCGATGTCCACGCGCGCAGCGTAGCCCGCTCAGGTGGCGCGGCGGGCGATCGTGACCGCGAACTCGGCATCGGCAGTCAGCGGACGCAGGTCCCACGTCGAGAACCGCTGCTCCACCGCGAACCCCGCCGCGGCGAGGTGGGCGTCGAGGTCGGCCAGGCCGTAGTGCCAGTCCAGGCGGAAACCGAGCACGAGAGCACCGCCGTCGGCCACGTGGCGGGCGAGGTTCGCGACCACGCCCTGCTCCGTGCCGGGCGCGAGGAAGACCATCACGTTGCCCGCCGTGACGACGACGTCGAACGTCGCGTCGAGGTCGACGTCGAGCAGGTCGGCAACCAGCCAGGTCGGCCCGGGGTGCGTCTCGCGAGCCTCGGCGACGAGCACCTCGTCGGCGTCGACACCGACGACATCGTGGCCGCGGTGGTGCAGCGCGCCACCGAGGCGACCCGCACCGCAGCCGGCGTCGAGGATGCGCGCGCCGGTTCCACCCGCCGCCCCCGGCCCGGCACCCCCGCCGGGCCGACCCGCCGCCCCCGGCCCGGCACCCCCGCCGGGCCGCCGCGGCGCCAGGGCGTCGACGAACCGCGCCTCCCCCTCCAGGTCGGCCCCCTCCGCCGCGAGCGCGCGGAAGCGGTCGCGGTACCAGGTCGAGTGGTTCTCGTCGGTGTCGGTGAACCAGCGCGGCGTCGGCATGCGTCCATGGTCGCGCAGGATCATCCCTATCGCCCCACCCCCAGGGGTTCGTCCCACCTCAGCGCTGGGGTGGGGAGTCACCCACTGGGTGGGGCCCAACCCCAAGGGTGACTAGGCTGCGCTGGTGGCGGAGGCGGAGGAGCGGACCGGGAGCGGGCTGCCGTACGGGATCGGCGCGTACCTCTGCTGGGGGCTGTTCCCGCTCTACTGGCCGCTGCTGGAGCCGGCGGGGCCGCTCGAGGTGCTCGCGCACCGCATCGTCTGGTCGCTGGCGTTCGTGCTCGTGCTCATCGCCGTCACCCGACGCTGGGGTCGCTTCCGCGACATCGCCCGCGACCGGACGCTCATGCTGTTCCTCGCCCTCGCGTCGGTCACCATCGCGCTGAACTGGGGCGGGTTCATCTGGGGCGTCACGAACGGCCACGTCATCGAGACGTCGCTCGGCTACTTCATCAACCCGCTCGTCACCGTGCTGCTCGGCGTGCTGGTGCTCAAGGAGACGCTGCGGCCCGCGCAGTGGGTCGCGGTCGGCATCGGGTTCGTCGCCGTCGTCGTCCTCACCGTCGACTACGGACGGCTCCCGTGGATCGCGCTGCTCGTCGCCGGCTCCTTCGCCACCTACGGGTTCCTCAAGAAGCGCGCGTCGCTCGGCGCGTTCGAGGGGCTCGGCATGGAGACCCTCATCCTCGCGCCCTTCGCGCTCGCCTTCCTCGTCGTCCTGCAGCTGCGCGGCGACCTCACCTTCGGCCACGCCGGCGCCGGCAACGCCGCCCTGCTGGCGGGCACGGGCGTCGTGACGGCCATCCCGCTGCTGATGTTCGCCGCCGCTGCCACCCGGCTCTCGCTCACCACGATCGGCCTGCTGCAGTACCTCGGCCCGTTCATCCAGTTCCTGCTCGGCCTGTTCGTCTTCCACGAGACCATGAGCACGGCGCGGTGGATCGGCTTCGCGCTCGTCTGGGCGGCCCTCGTCATCTTCACCGTCGACGCGGTCACCAGCCGACGACGAGCGCCACGGCCGGTCGTCACGGCCTGAGGCGCGGCCCCGGCCACGGAACGGTCAGGCGACGCGGTCGGCCAGGCTGTCGCAGAGCGCCTCGAGCGCGTGACGGGCCGGCACGTCGGGCAGGTCCGCCAGCAGCACACGCGCCGCGTCGGCCTCGGCCTGCACGTAGGCGCGCGCCTCCGCCATCGCCGGGTGCACGCGCAGCGCGGCCAGCACCTCCGCGACGACCGACTCGTCCTCGATCGGGCCCGACAGCCGCTCCCGCAGCTGCGCGTCGGCCGGGTCGTCGCCGCGCAGCGCGAGCAGCGTCGGCAGGGTCGGCACCCCCTCGCGCAGGTCGGTGCCGGGCGTCTTGCCCGAGTCGTCGCTCTCGCTCGCGATGTCGAGCACGTCGTCGCTCAGCTGGAACGCGACGCCGATCCGCTCGCCGAACTCGGTCAGCGCGGCCTCGACCTCCTCGCCGGCACGCGACGCCCGCGCGCCGAACCGGGCCGACGTGGCGATCAGCGACCCGGTCTTGTCGGCCACCACGTCGAGGTAGTGCTGGAGGGCGTCCTCGCCCTCGGCCGGCCCGACGGTCTCGCGGATCTGCCCGCGGACCAGGCGGGAGAACGTCTCGGCCTGGATCCGCACGGCCTCGGTGCCGAGGGTCGAGACCAGCTCCGACGCCTGCGCGAACAGGTAGTCGCCGACGAGGATCGCCAGCGAGTTGCCCCACCGGTCGTTCGCGCTCGGCGCACCCCGGCGCAGCGGCGCCTCGTCCATCACGTCGTCGTGGTACAGCGTCGCCAGGTGCGTCAGCTCGACGACGACCGCCGACGGGACCACGTCGGGGTGGTCGGCGTCGCCCAGCTGTGCCGCCAGCACGACGAGCAGCGGCCGGAAGCGCTTGCCCCCGGCGTTCACGAGGTGGGCGGCCGCCTCGGCGACGAACGGCTCGGGACTGTCGACGGCCTCGGCGAGCCGCGCCTCCACGGTCTCCACGCCACGGCGCACGCGCTCCTCGAGCTCCGGCTCGTCGAACGAGAATCCCAGCGACACGTCCCGGCTCCTGGTCAAGGTCGGCTCAGCGCACGAAGGTTCCCGCGTGCTGAGCGAGGTCGAGCACCGGACCTGGCAGGATGCCCAGGACCAGCGTGCCCGCAGCGGCTGCTGCGATGACCACCGTAGTCAAGACGCTGGGAAGTGCCACGGTCGGGCCGTCGCCGACGGGGTCGGTGAAGAACATCAGCACGATCACGCGCACGTAGAAGTAGGCCGCCACCGCGCTCGTGAGCACGCCCGCGACCACCAGGGCGCCGTAGCCGCCGGACCACGCCGCGCTGAACACGCTCCACTTGCCGATGAAGCCACCCGTGAGGGGGATCCCGGCGAACGACAGCATGAACAGCGCGAAGGACCCCGCCAGGAACGGCGACTCCTTGCCGAGGCCCGCCCAGCGCGACAGGTGCGTGGTCTCGCCGCCCGCGTCGCGCACGACCGTCACCACCGCGAAGGCGCCGATCGACGAGACGCCGTAGACGCCCAGGTAGAACAGCAGACCGGAGACCGACGTGATGCGCTCGGAGTCGGCGACGTACGCACCGGCGAGGCCGACCAGCAGGAACCCGGCGTGCGCGACCGAGGAGTAGGCCAGCATCCGCTTGACGTCGGTCTGCGCGATCGCGACGAGCGAGCCGACCACCATCGTCAGCAGCGCGACGACCCACAGCAGCGGCCGCCAGTCCCACGACGCCCCGCCGAACGCGACGAACAGCACCCGCGTGAACGCGATGAAAGCTGCCGCCTTGGTGCCTGCGGCCATGAACGCCGTCACCGGTGTCGGGGCTCCCTGGTAGACGTCCGGCGTCCACTGGTGGAAGGGCACGGCCCCGACCTTGAACAGCATGCCGACGCTGATCAGGCCGATCGCCGCGAGCAGCAGGTGCTCACCGCCCGTCCGGCTCGTCACCGCGGTGTCGATGTCGGCCAGGCGGAAGCTGCCCGCGTAGCCGTAGGCGAGCGCCACGCCGTAGAGGAAGAACACCGAGGAGAACGCGCCCAGCAGGAAGTACTTGAGCGACGCCTCCTGGCTGATCAGCCGGCGACGGCGGGCCAACCCGCACAGCAGGTACAGCGGCAGGCTCATGACCTCCAGCCCCACGAACATCGTGACGAGGTCGTTCGCCGACGCGAACAGCATCATGCCCACGAGCGCGAACAGCAGGAGTGGGAACGTCTCCGTGTGCTCCAGGCGCAGCCGGGTCGCCTCCGCCTCGCCGGCGGAGCCGGGCGGGTCGACCGCGCGGCCCGTGAAGGCACTGAGCCCCCCGTCGAGCCGACGCTCGGCGAACAGGGCGAGGCTGAGCAGGGCGAACACGAGGAGCAGGCCCCAGGTGAGCACGCCGGGGCCGTCGACCGTCACCGCGCCCTCCGCCACCGGGGTGCCACGTCCGACGACGTCGCCGTCCACCCGGTCGAGCGACACGTACACGCGGGCGGTGTCGAGCAGCGCGGCGAGCAGGCCGAGACCGGCCAGCACCGCCTGCGCGGTGAACCGCGTGCGGCGCGGCCAGAACGTCTCCACCAGCACGGCGACCATGGCGACGCCCGCGACGACGAGCAGCGGGGACAGCAGCGACCACTCGATCGTGGGCGCGGCGATGTCGGGCCGGTCGGCCAGCAGCAGCGTCGCCATCAGTGACCACCCTCCGTCTCGTGCGGGCCGTGCTCGGGCACGTAGGCTCCGGCGCCGGTGAGCCCACCGAGCTCGGCCGGGGTCCGCGGCGGCGGGTCCCCGACGCCCACGTGGGTGACCACCTCGTCCACGGCGGGGTTCACGAGGTCGAGCATCGGCTGCGGGAAGAAGCCGAGCCCGACGATCAGCACGACCGCGGGAGCCAGCGCCGCCACCTCGCGGTGGTCGAGGTCGCGCAGGTGCGCCACCTCCGGCTGCAGCGGACCGGTCATCGTCCGCTGGTACATGATGAGGATGTACAGCGCCGCCAGCACGATGCCCAGCGTGGCCAGCACCGCCGCCGGCACCGAGCGCGTGAACGTGCCCGCGAGCACCATGAACTCGCTCACGAACGGCGCGAGGCCCGGCAGCGACAGGCTCGAGAGGCCTGCGAGCAGGAGGATGCCGGCCAGCACCGGCGCGACCTTCTGCACACCGCCGAAGTCGCTGATGCTGGCGGAGCCGCGACGGGCGACCATCATGCCGGTCACGAGGAACAGCGCCGCGGTCGAGAGCCCGTGGTTGAACATGTAGAGCGTCGACCCGGCCGTCGCCGTGTGGGTGAAGGTGAAGATGCCGAGGATGATGAAGCCGAAGTGCGACACCGACGTGAACGCGACCAGCCGGCGGACGTCGTCCTGGCCGATCGCAAGCAGCGCGCCGTACAGGATGCTGACGACCGCGAGCGTGATCACCACGGGGCTGGCCCACTCGGACGCCCCGGGGAACAACTCGAGGCACCACCGCAGCATGCCGAACGTGCCGACCTTGTCGATGATGCTGACCATCAGCACCGAGGTCGCGGGCGTGGCGGTCCCCGCGGCGTCCGGCAGCCACGTGTGGAACGGGAACAGCGGCGCCTTGATCGCGAACGCCGCCATGAACCCGAGGAACAGCAGCCGCTCGGTGGTGGTGCCGACGTCGAGGCCGGAGAGGTCCGACAGGAGGTACGTCGGGTCGCCCGCACGGGCGGTGACGACGTACAGGCCGACGATCGAGGCGAGCATGAGCAGGCCGCCGACCAGGTTGTAGATGAGGAACTTCACGGCCGCGTAGGTGCGACCCGCGCCGCCGTAGGACCCGATGAGGAAGTAGATCGGGATCAGCGTCGCCTCGAAGAGCACGTAGAAGAGGAAGGCGTCGGTCGCGCAGAAGACGCCGATCGCGAGCGCCTCCAGGACGAGCATCCAGGCGAGGTAGGAGTTGACGCTGCGGGACGCGGGCAGGCGGTCCTCCCAGGCGGCCAAGAGGACGATCGGGACGAGCACCGTCGTGAGGAGGACGAGCGTGAGCCCGATGCCGTTGACCCCCAGCGCGTAGTGCACGCCGAGCGCGCCGATCCACTCGTGCTGCTCGGTCAGCTGGTAGCCACCGGCGCCGATGTCGAACTGCGAGGTGACGTAGAGCGCCAGGGCGAGCGTCACGAGCGACGACGCCAGCGCGACCACCTTCACCGACCGTGCGGCAGCGGCCGTGCGCGGCATGAGCGTGACGACGAGCGCCCCGACGAGCGGGGCGGCGGCGAGGACGGACAGGATCATGCGAGCGTCACCGCCAGGAGTGCGAGCACCACGACGAGGGAGCCGACGAGGATGCTGAGGGCGTAGCTGCGGACGTAGCCCGTCTGGGGCGTGCGCAGGAACTGGGACGTGTCACCGAGCCGGTCGGCGAGACCGCGGACGAGGCCGTCGACGAGCCGTGCGTCGAGGAAGACCAGCACCCGGGTCAGGTGCCGTGTGGGCCGGACGACGAGCGTGTCGTTGACCGCGTTGCCGTAGAGCTCGTTCCGACCGGCGCGGGTGAGCACGGAGACGTCGGGGTCGGCGGGCGCGGTCTGGGCGATCGGCGTCCGGGTGTACGTGACCCAGGCCAGCACCACCCCGACCGCCACCACCGCGGTGACGACGACCGACACGACCCAGGCGGGCACCGCGAGCTCGTGGTGGACGCTCGGGCCGACGACCGGCTCGAGCCAGTGCTCGATCCAGCCGCCCAGCACCAGCACGCCGCCCAGGACCGACAGCGCCGCGAGCACCACGAGCGGCACGGTCATCACGCGCGGCGACTCGTGGGGGTGCACGTCGTCGAGCCAGCGCCTCGGCGACGTGAACGTCATGACCATGAGGCGGGTCATGTAGAACGCCGTCACGCCCGCGCCGAGCAGCGCGGCCAGGCCGATCCAGAACGACTCGCCGAACGCCGCCTCGATGATCTTGTCCTTGGAGAAGAAGCCCGAGAAGCCCGGGAAGCCGATGATCGCGAGGTACCCCAGCCCGAACGTGGCGAACGTGACCGGCATCGCCCGGCGCAGCGCACCGTAGTGCCGCATGTCGACGTCCCCCTCCCCGTCCGGCCCAGCCATGCCGTGCATGACCGAGCCGGCGCCGAGGAACATGTTGGCCTTGAAGAAGCCGTGCGTGACGAGATGGAAGATCGCGAACGCGTAGCCCGCGGGGCCCAGCCCGGCCGCCAGCATCATGTAGCCGATCTGGCTCATCGTGGAGCCGGCGAGCGCCTTCTTGATGTCGTCCTTGGTGCAGCCGATCCACGCACCGGCGAGCAGGGTGACCAGGCCGACCACGACCACCGCCGTCTGCGCGACCGGCGCCGCGTCGAAGATGCCGTTGCTGCGCACCACCAGGTAGACGCCGGCGGTGACCATCGTGGCCGCGTGGATGAGCGCCGACACCGGCGTCGGACCCTCCATGGCGTCGAGGAGCCATGCCTGCAGCGGCACCTGCGCCGACTTGCCGCACGCACCCAGCAGCAGGAGCAGCCCCAGCGCCGTCGCGACCGACTCGCTCGCCTGCCCCGCGACCGTCGCGTTGACCGCCTGGATCGACGACGTGCCGAGCTGCGCGAACATCAGCATGATCGCCAGCGCCATGCCGACGTCGCCGACCCGGTTGAGCACGAACGCCTTCTTGGCCGCCGCGGCGGCCGACGGCTTGTGCTGCCAGAACCCGATGAGCAGGTACGACGCCAGCCCCACGCCCTCCCAGCCGAGGAACAGCACGAGGTAGTCGTCGGCCAGCACGAGCGTGAGCATCGCCGCGACGAACAGGTTCAGGTACGCGAAGAACCGCCGGCGGCGCTCGTCGTGCGCCATGTACCCGATCGAGTAGACGTGGATGAGCGTGCCGACCCCGGTGATCAGCAGCACGAACAGCGCCGACAGCGGGTCGAACCGGTACGCCATGTCGACGTGGAACGGCCCCGCCGAGATCCAGGTGAACAGGGTCTCGGCCACGGACCGGTCGTCCTCGGGACGACCGAGCAGCTGCACGAACGCCACCAGGCCGATGACGAAGGACGCCGCCGACGCGACCGTGCCGACCAGGTGGCCGACGCGGTCCCCCTCCTTGCCCCACACGAGCAGGCCGAGACCGCTGACGAGCGGCACCACGACGACCAGCCAGACGAGATCGAGCACGCCCGCCCCCTAGAGCTTCAGCAGGCTCGCGTCGTCGACCGAGGTCGTCCGATGCGTGCTGTAGATGGACACGATGATCGCCAGCCCCACCACGACCTCGGCCGCCGCGACGACCATGACGAAGAACGCCGCGATCTGGCCGTCGAGGGTGCCGTGCTGGCGCGAGAACGTGACGAGCGCGAGGTTCGTCGCGTTCAGCATCAGCTCGACGCACATGAACACGACGATCGCGTTGCGGCGCACCAGCACGCCGACGGCACCGATGGTGAAGAGGATCATCGAGAGGGTCAGGTACTCGTTCACTGGTTGTCCTCCCGGCCCACGGCCCCGGACCCCCGCCGGGGGTTCTGCTCCCGGTCCACGGCGCCGTCCTCGTCGTCGTCCTCGCGACGCAGCTGCCGCGAGACCACGTGGATGTCGTCGTCGAACCCGTCACGCAGCTGCCCGCGCGCCACGATGCTCGGCGAGACCGAGCCCTTCGCCGGGCTGCCGTCGGGCAGCGGGGCGGGGGTGTCCACGGCGTTGTGCCGGGCGAAGACGCCGGGCGTGGGCGGGTTGCCGGGGTGGCGCCCGGTCGTCGCGTACTCCGCCATGCGGTCGCGGGCGATGTCGGCCTGGCTGCGCCGCGGCGTGAGCGCCTCGCGGTGCGCCAGCACCATGGCCCCGAGCACCGCCGTCACCAGCAGCGCCGCGGTCAGCTGCATGGCCACCACGTACGGGCCGAACATCAGGGCGGCCAGGCCGTAGACGTTGCCGTCCTCGTTCGCCGAGCGCAGCCCCGTCACCGGCCCCAGCGTCGTCTGCCCGACCGCCGTCACGAGCACGAACCCGAAGCCCAGACCGGCCACCGTGGCGGCCAGCCGCTGGCCACGGATGGTCTCGGTCAGCGACTCCCGCGACTCGACACCGACCAGCATGAGCACGAAGAGGAACAGCATCATGATCGCGCCCGTGTAGACGATGATCTGCACCGCGAACAGGAACGGCGCACCCTGGGCCGCGTAGAGCACCGCCAGCCCGATCATCACCACCGCCACGCTCAGCGCGGCGTGCACGGCCTTGCGGGCGAACAGCAGCCCCAGGGCCGCCACCACCACGACGGGCGCGACGATCCAGAACGCGGTCATGCCGACACCCCCGTGGGAAGAGCACGATACGGGCGCGCCGGCATGACGTGCTGATCTTTCCTTCGCTGGCGCTCAGTCATGCCCCGTCCCCCGTGGATGCGCTGCCGTGCGTGACCTCGACGACCGGGAGCGTCTTGCCCGCGTAGTAGTCGTGGTGGTCGTCGCTGATCAGCATGGCGTGCGGCGGCTCGACCATGCCGGGCAGCAGCGGCGCCAGCAGATCGGACTTCTCGTAGATGAGGTCGGCGCGGTCGTCGTCGGCCAGCTCGTACTCGTTGGTCATCGTCAGGGCGCGCGTCGGGCACGCCTCGATGCACAGCCCGCAGAGGATGCAGCGCAGGTAGTTGATCTGGTAGACGCGACCGTACCGCTCCCCCGGGCTGAACCTGTCCTCGTCGGAGGGACCGTTCGACGCGCCCTCCACGTAGATCGCGTCGGCCGGGCACGCCCACGCGCACAGCTCGCAGCCGACGCACTTCTCGAGCCCGTCGGGCCAGCGGTTCAGCTGGTGCCGGCCGTGGAACCGCGGCGCGGTGGGCCGCTTCTCGAAGGGGTACTGCTCCGTGACGGGCTTGCGAAACATCGTGCGGAACGTGACGCCGAAGCCGGCGATCGGGTCCCACAGCGTCTCCTTCAGGCTGCCTCCGCCGTTGGTGTCGCTCATCGTCGGACGCCCTCCTTCTGGTTCCAGGTCTGGTCGGGCATGGGCGGGGTGGGGTAGGCGCCTCCGCCCGAGCGGGCGCCTGCGTCGTCCTGCGGCTCCGGCGGGACCGGGTCGACCGCCGAGGGCTCGGGGTCGCGCCGCGTGCGCTCGGGCAGGAACAGGCTCACCAGCAGCACGACGGCGGCCACCCCCGCCGCGACGAAGAGCGTCCGCTGGTCGAAGGTGCCGTCGGTCATGCCCTTGCGGACGACGATGACCGCGACGATCCAGACCAGCGAGATCGGGATGAGCACCTTCCAGCCGAAGGCCATGAACTGGTCGTAGCGCATGCGCGGCAGGGTGCCGCGCAGCCAGACGAACAGGAAGATGAAGCCGAGCGTCTTGCCGAGGAACCACAGCACCGGCCAGTAGCCCTCGTTCGCGCCCGGCCACAGCGTGCCGATGCCGAACGGCGCCCGCCAGCCGCCGAGGAACAGGGTGGTCGCGATCGCGGAGACCGTGACCATGTTGATGTACTCCGCCAGGAAGAACAGCGCGAACTTCAGCGACGAGTACTCGGTGTGGAAACCGCCGACCAGCTCGCCCTCGGCCTCCGGCAGGTCGAACGGGGCGCGGTTCGTCTCCCCGACCATGGCGATCACGTAGACGATGAACGACGGCAGCAGCGGCAGGAAGTACCAGACGTCCTCCTGCGCGGCGACGATCTCGCTCGTCGACATCGTGCCCGCGTAGAGGAACACGGTGACGAAGCTCAGGCCCATCGCCACCTCGTAGGAGATGACCTGGGCGCTCGAGCGCAGGCCGCCGAGCAGCGAGTAGGTGGAGCCCGACGACCAGCCGGCCAGCACGATCCCGTAGACGCCGATGGAGGTGACGGCCAGGACGTAGAGCACGGCGACCGGCATGTCGGTGAGCTGCAGGGGCGTGACCGTGTCGGTGAACGGGATCCGCACCTCCGGACCGAACGGGATGACCGCCCAGGCGAGGAAGGCGGGGATCGTCGCGATGATCGGGGCCAGCACGTAGACGACCCGGTCGGCCGCCTTGACGACGATGTCCTCCTTGAGCGCCAGCTTGACGCCGTCGGCCAGCGACTGCAGCAGCCCGAACGGGCCGTGCACGTTGGGGCCCACACGGTGCTGCATGCGCGCCACCACGCGGCGCTCGAACCAGATGTTGAACAGCGTGTAGACCACCAGGATCACGAAGACCAGCAGCGCCTTCAGCGCCACCACCCAGAACGCCTCGTTCCCGAACGCCTCGCTCATCGGACCTCACCTCCGAGGGACGCTGCCGAGTGGTCTCGATACGTGCCCGCCTGCTCGTCCCTCGCGGCGAGCACTACTCGACCAGCGGATGGACTCGCTGGTCGAGTCGTCGGGATCGCGAGGGACGAGCTGATCCCGACGTATCGAGACCACTCGGAGCGGACGCTGGTACTCACGACGCACCCCCGGCGGTGAGGCGGACGGTGGAGCCGTGGTCGACGCCCAGGGCGCCGCGCAGGTGGACGCCGTTGTTGCCCGGGGCCCAGACGACGCCGTCGGGCAGGTCGGCCACCTCGGTGGGGAACGATGCGCTGCCGAGGTCGGTGGAGATCGTGGCGACGTCTCCCGGCTCGACGCCCGCAGCGGCGAGCGTGGCGGCCGAGGCCTTGAGCACCGCGCGGCGGGCGGTGGCGCGGTAGCGGTCCTGGCCGTCCTGCAGGCGTCCGTCGTCGACGAGCTGGCGCCAGGTGGCGAGCACGACCTCACCGCCACGGGGCTCCTTCGCCTCGGGCGCGGCCAGGTCGGGGGCCGCCACGCGCTCGCCGTCCCACGGTCCGAGGTCGGCCATGCTGCGCATCGCGCCGGCGGTGGTGCGGAAGCCGAGCGGCGCGCCGAGCTCCTCGGCGATGCCGGCGAGCACGCGCACGTCGGTGAGCGAGCCGGGCACGTCGAGCACCCTGCCGAACGGCCGCAGACGACCCTCCCAGGTGACGAACGTCCCGGACTTCTCGACCGGCGGCGCCACCGGCAGGACGACGTCGGCGGCGCGGGTCACGTCGCTCTCCCGGACCTCGAGGCTCACGACGAAGTCGGCGGCGGCCAGGGCCTCGCGGGCCAGGGCGGGGTCGGGCAGGTCGTCGACCTCGACGCCGCCGACCACGAGGGCACGCAGCTGGCCCCGGGCGGCGGCCCGAAGCATCGACGTCGTGTCGCGGCCGGCCTTCGCGGGCACGGAGCGCACGCCCCACGCCGCCGCGAGGTCGGCCCGCGCCTCGGCGTCACCGACAGGTCGGGCACCGGGCAGCAGGGTCGGCAGGCAGCCGGTCTCCACCGCGCCACGGTCGCCGGCGCGCCGCGGCACCCACGCGAGGCGGGCGCCGGTGCGCTCGGCCAGGCGGACCGCCGCGCTGAACGCGCCGGGCGACGACGCGAGCCGCTCGCCCAGCAGCACGACGGAGCGGGCGTCGAGCCCGACGTCGGCCGAGCCGTCGCCGTCCTGGATCGCGTCGAGGGCCGAGGCCTCCTCACCGGGCCGTGCGGTCAGCAGCTCGCCGCCGACCTTGGCCAGCCCGCGGGTGGTGTGCGAGGCGACGGCCGCGACGCGCACGCCGTGCCTCGAACCCTTGCGCAGCCGGAGGAACAGCGTGCCAGCCTCGTCCTCGGGCTCCAGGCCGACGAGCAGCACGGTCGACGCCGTCTCGAGGTCACGCGTGGCGACGTCCTGGACCGTCGCGACGCGGGCGGCGAGGAAAGCCGCCTCCTCGACGGAGTGCGGACGCGTGCGGAAGTCGATGTCGTTGGTGCGCAGCGCCACGCGCGCGAACACGCTGTAGGCGTACGCGTCCTCGGCGGTCAGACGACCGCCCGGCAGCACGCCGACCTTGCCCGCGGCCTCCCGCAGGCCGGCCGCCGCGGCGGCGAGGGCGCCGGGCCACGAGGCGGGCACGAGCTCGCCGGTGTCGGGGTCGCGCACCAGCGGCGTGCGGAGGCGGTCGTCCTGGCGGCTCCAGGTGAACGCGAAGCGGTCCTTGTCGGTGACCCACTCCTCGTTGACCTCCGGGTCGTCACCGGCGAGGCGACGCATGACGGTGCCGCGGCGGTGGTCGACGCGGATCGCGGCGCCGCAGGCGTCGTGCTCGGCCACGCTCGGCGTCGAGACGAGGTCGAAGGGCCGCGAGCGGAACCGGTAGTCGGCGCTGGTGAGCGCACCCACGGGGCAGATCTGGATGGTGTTGCCCGAGAAGTAGGAGTGGAACGGCTGGGCGCCGCCGCTCGATCCGTCTGCACCGGGCCGGTCGCCGAACGCCTCCTGGTCGGTCGACGGTCCGATCCCGACCTGCTGGCGGGCGCCGCGCTCGACGAGCGCGATGAACGGGTCGCCGGCCACCTGCTCGGAGAACCGCGTGCAGCGCGCGCACAGCACGCAACGCTCGCGGTCGAGCAGCACCTGCTCGGAGACGGCGAGCGGCTTCGGGAACGTCCGCTTGGTCTCCGCGAACCGGCTCTCCCCGCGACCGTGGCTCATCGCCTGGTTCTGCAGCGGGCACTCGCCGCCCTTGTCGCACACGGGACAGTCGAGCGGGTGGTTGACGAGCAGCAGCTCCATCGTGCCGTGCTGCGCCTTCTCGGCCACCGGCGACGTCACCTGCGTCCTCACGACCATGCCGGGCGCGACCTCGAGCGTGCACGACGCCTGCGGCTTCGGGAAGCCGCGTCCGTTGCCCGCGTCGGGCACCTCGACGAGGCACTGCCGGCACGCGCCGACGGGCTCGAGCAGGGGGTGGTCGCAGAACCGCGGGATCTCGGTGCCCACGAGCTCGGCGGCACGGATGACGAGCGTGCCCTTCGGCACGCTCACCTCGACGTCGTCGATGCTCAGGGTGACGAGGTCGACCGGCGTCTGCGTCTCGCGGGACGCCTCGACGGTCATGCGCTCACCTCCGCGGCGAAGAGGGTGGACGCGGCGGGCGGGAACAGCTCCGCCGACGGGGTGTGCATCCCCGCCTCGAACTCGTCGCGGAAGTGCTGGATCGCTGACGTGATCGGACTCGTCGCGCCGTCGCCCAGGGCGCAGAAGGACCGGCCGAGGATGTTGTCGCAGAGGTCGAGCAGCAGCTCGACGTCGCCCTCGCGTCCCTGGCCCGCGTCGAGGCGCTGCAGCACCTGCACCAGCCACCACGTGCCCTCGCGGCACGGTGTGCACTTGCCGCAGGACTCGTGCTTGTAGAACTCCGTCCAGCGCAGCACGCAGCGCACCACCGACGTCGTCTGGTCGAAGACCTGCAGCGCCTTGGTGCCGAGCATGGAGCCCGCCGCGCCGACGCCCTCGTAGTCGAGCGGGACGTCGAGGTGCTCGGCCGTGAGGATCGGCGTGGACGAGCCGCCCGGGGTCCAGAACTTCAGCTCGGCACCGTCGCGGAGGCCGCCGCCGAGGTCGAGCAGCTCGCGCAGCGTGATGCCGAGCGGCGCCTCGTACTGGCCGGGCCGCTTCACGTGGCCCGACAGCGAGTAGAGCGTGAAGCCCTTGGACTTCTCGGTGCCCATGGAGCCGAACCAGTCGACGCCGCCGCGCACGATGGCCGGCACCGACGCGATGGACTCGACGTTGTTGATGACGGTCGGGCTGGCGTAGAGGCCCTCGACGGCGGGGAACGGCGGCCGGAGCCGCGGCTGCCCGCGCCGCCCCTCGAGCGAGTCGAGCAGCGCCGTCTCCTCGCCGCAGATGTAGGCACCCGCGCCGGCGTGGATGACGAGATCGACGCGGCGGCCGGAGCCCATCACGTCGGCGCCGAGGTAGCCGGCCTCGTAGGCCTCGCGGCACGCGGCCCGCAGCCGGCGCACGACGTGCAGCACCTCGCCGCGCACGTAGACGAACGCCTGCTCCGCGCGGATGGCGAGGCTGGCGATGACGACGCCCTCGATCAGCTCGTGCGGGTTGGCCATCATGAGCGGGATGTCCTTGCAGGTGCCCGGCTCGGACTCGTCGGCGTTGACCACCAGGTACTTGGGGTTCCCCCCTCCCGGTGACTCAGTGTCCTGGGGGATGAAGCTCCACTTCATGCCCGTCGGGAACCCGGCGCCGCCGCGGCCGCGCAGCCCGGCGTCCTTCACGAGCGTGACGATCTCCTCGGGCGCCATGTCGAGGGCCGTGCGCAGCGCGCTGTAGCCGTCGCGCGCCTCGTAGGCCTCGCGCGTCCACGAGCGCTCGTCGGCCCAGCCCCGGCTCAGCACCGGTGTCAGCGTGTCAGCCATCCGCGGAACCCCCGCCCTTCACGTCGGCGGCCGACTCCTCGGCCACCGTCTCGTCCTCGGCCCGACGCGTGTCGGCCTCCGCCTCCGCTGTCTCCTTCGACCGCGCGACCTCGTCGGCGGTCTCGGAGTCGGCCACCGTGGGGATCGGGGGCGCCGACCAGCCACGCTCCTGGGCGATCCGCAGGCCGGCCAGCGACGCGTCGCCCGCGGACGGGCCCTCGTCGGCGCGGCCGTCCTCGAACCCGGCCAGCACACGCTCGGCGTCGCGCCAGCTGGTGATCGTGGCACCGCGGGAGGCCTGCACCGGCTCGCCCGCACGCAGCCGGTCGACGAGGTCGACGGCCGACTCCGGCGTCTGTCGGTCCATGAACTCCCAGTTCACCGTGAGCACGGGCGCGTAGTCGCAGGCGGCGTTGCACTCGATCCGCTCGAGCGTGACCTGGCCGTCGGCCGTCGTCTCGTCGTTGCCGGCGTCGAGGTGGTCGCTCAGCCGCTCGAAGATCGCGTCGCCGCCCATCACCGCGCAGAGGGTGTTGGTGCAGACCCCGACGAGATGCGTGCCCATCGTGCGCCGCTTGTACATCGTGTAGAAGGTGGCGACGCCCGACACCTCCGCCGTGGTCAGGCCCAGCAGCTCGGCGCAGGTCTCGATGCCCTCGCTCGTGACGCTGCCCTGCACCGACTGCACCAGGTGCAGCATGGGCAGCAGCGCCGACCGCGCCTGCGGGTAGCGGCCCATCAGCTCGCGCAGCTCCGCGATCGTCGCCTCGTCGAGCGGCGGCATGACGCCCTGGCTCATCGGTCCACCCCGCCCATCACCGGGTCGATGCTGGCGATGGCGACGATGACGTCGGACAGCATCCCGCCCTCGCTCATGATCGACGTGCCCTGCAGGTTGACGAAGCTGGGGTCGCGGAAGTGCACCCGGTAGGGGCGGGTGCCACCGTCGGACACGGCGTGGCAGCCGATCTCGCCGCGCGGCGCCTCGATCGCGGCGTAGACCTGGCCCGGCGGCACCCGGAAGCCCTCGGTGACGAGCTTGAAGTGGTGGATGAGCGCCTCCATCGACTCGCCCATGATGTGGCGGATGTGCTCGGCGGAGTTGCCCTGCCCGTCGCTGCCGACGCTGAGCCGGGCCGGCCACGCGATCTTCGGGTCGTCGACCATGACGGGCGCACCGGCGGTGTCCTCGAGCCGGTCGATCGCCTGCTCGACGATGCGCAGCGACTGCCACATCTCCTCCAGCCGCACGCGGAACCGGCCGTAGGCGTCGGGCTCGTCCCAGGTGACGACGTCGAAGTCGTAGGTGTCGTAGCCCCAGTACGGCTGCGTGCGCCGCAGGTCCCAGTCGTAGCCGGTGGCACGCAGCACGGGTCCGGTGAGGCCGAGGGCGAGGCAGCCGTCGAGCTCGAGGTGCCCGACGCCCTTCAACCGGCCCTTGAAGATCGGGTTGGCGTTGCAGAGCGCGGCGTACTCCGGGAGCCGCTTGCGCAGCAGGGCGACGGTGTCGCGGAGCTGCTCCACGGCGCCGTCGGGCAGGTCCTGCGCGACGCCGCCCGGTCGGAAGTAGGCGTGGTTCATGCGCAGGCCGGAGATGGCCTCGAAGAGGTCGAGGATGAGCTCGCGGTCGCGGAAGCCACAGGTCATGACGGTGAGGGCGCCGAGCTCCATGCCGCCGGTCGCGATGCAGACGAGGTGCGAGCTGATCCGGTTGAGCTCGAGCATGAGCACCCGGATGGTCCGGGCACGCTCGGGCACGTCGTCCTCGACACCCAGCAGCCGCTCGACCGCGGCGACGTAGGCGGCCTCGTTGCTGAACGGCGCTACGTAGTCCATGCGGGTGCAGAAGGTCACGCCCTGCGTCCAGGTGCGGTACTCCATGTTCTTCTCGATGCCGGTGTGCAGGTAGCCGATCCCGGGCCGGGCGTCCTTCACCGTCTCGCCGTCGATCTCCAGGATGAGGCGCAGCACGCCGTGCGTCGACGGGTGCTGGGGACCCATGTTGACGACGATCCGGTCGCCGTCGACGGCCGAGGCGTCGACGGTGTCCCAGTCCTGCCCGGTGACGGTGAAGACGGGCCCGGACGTCGACTCGCTCGTGCCGGCGTACGCGTCGTAGGTCGTGTCGGTCATCGTGCCTCCCTCCTCGCTGGTCCGTTGCCGAGTGGTCTCGATACGGCCAGCCGCGCTCCTCCGTCGCCGACTGGCCTACTCGACCGGCGCCAGGTCCCGCTGGTCGAGTAGCGGAGACGGCGAGCGCCAGCGAGCTCGTCGTGGCATGGAGCCGTCGCACGAGGGGCGTAGCCGCGACGGAGCGAGACCACTCCGCACCGACGCTGGAAGCCACTCACGAGTAGCTCCTGCGCTGGTCGGGGCTCGGGACCGTACCGCCCTTGTACTCGACCGGGATGCCGCCCAGGGGATAGTCCTTGCGCTGGGGGTGGCCCTGCCAGTCGTCGGGCATGAGGATGCGGGTGAGGGCGGGGTGGCCGTCGAAGACGACGCCGAACATGTCGTAGGCCTCCCGCTCCTGCCAGTCGGCGGTCGGGTAGACGGCGACGACGCTGGGCACGTGCGGGTCGGCGTCGGGGCACGTGGTCTCGACGCGGATACGTCGTCGGTGCGTCATGGAGAGCAGGTGCAGCACGACGTGCAGCTCGCGGCCCGTCTCGTGCGGGAAGTGCACGGCGGAGAGGCTGCTGCACAGCTCGAAGCGGAGGGCGGCGTCGTCGCGCAGGTGTCGGACGACGTCGAGCAGCGTCTCGCGCCGGACGACGAAGGTGATCTCGCCGCGGTCGACCACGACGCGCTCGATGGCGTCCGTGCCGTCGGCGAGCGTGGCGAGGCGGTCGTGCACGTCGTCGAACCAGCCGGGTCCGTCGCCGGGGCCGAAGGGGGCCTGGGAGGCGGGCGGCATCGCGACGGGGCGGGTGACGCCGCCGTAGCCGCTCGTGTCGCCGGTGCCGTGCACGCCGAACATGCCCCGACGGACGTCGACGACCTCGAAGGTCTCGGTGCCTGCGGGGACGACGGGCGCGTCACCGGCGGGGACGGGGTCGTGGGACCGGTCCTGCGTGGTGGTGTGGTCGTCGACGGTGCGGGTCTTGTCGTCGGCCATCAGCGCATCAGGCCCTTCATGGCCGACGTCGGCGTGGCCGCGAGCGCGGCGGCCTCGTCGGTGCGGATCTCCTCGAGACGGTGCGCGCCGAGCGTGGTGTGCTGGATCTTGTCGTGGAGCTTGAGGATCGCGTCGATGAGCATCTCGGGGCGGGGCGGGCAGCCGGGGAGGTACATGTCGACGGGGACGACGTGGTCGACGCCCTGGACGATCGCGTAGTTGTTGAACATGCCGCCGGAGCTGGCGCAGACGCCCATGGCGAGCACGTACTTGGGCTCGGCCATCTGGTCGTAGATCTGGCGCAGCACCGGCGCCATCTTGTTGCTCACGCGACCGGCGACGATCATCAGGTCGGCCTGGCGGGGGCTGGGGCGGAAGACCTCCATGCCGAAGCGCGAGGAGTCGAACCGGGGGGCGCCGAAGGTCATCATCTCGATGGCGCAGCAGGCGAGCCCGAACGTGGCGGGCCAGAACGACGCCTTGCGCATGTAGCCGGCGAGGCCCTCGACCGTCGAGAGCAGGACACCGCTGGGCAGCTTCTCCTCGAGACCCATCAGGTCCACTCCATTCCACCGCGGCGCCACTCGTAGGCGTACGCGATCGTGACGTTGACGAGGAAGAGCAGGATCGCGAACACGGCGAACCAGCTCATCTGGTCGAAGGCGACGGCGAAGGGGTAGAGGAAGACGATCTCGATGTCGAAGACGATGAACATCATCGCGGTGAAGAAGTACTTGACGCTGACCTTGCCGCCGCCGTCGGGGAGCGGGCTGGGCTCGATGCCGGACTCGTAGCGGTCGAGCTTGGCGCGGTTGTACCGCTTCGGGCCGGTGAGCGGCGCGATGGCGATGCTGAACACGGCGAACCCGGCCGCGAGGGCACCCAGGACGAGGACCGGTGTGTACTCGTTCACCGTCACCTCCAGCATGCGTGGGCGTGGGGTCTTCCCGAGGTCGTGACCTTGTGAACCACTTCACAACGTGACCTGCGCCTCACTCTACGCCCGGCGAGGGGCGCGTGTAACTGAGGTCACACTAAGTCGCGTCGCGAGGCAGTTCGAGGTGGTGTCCGCGCAGGTCAGACGTGGTGCGGCTCGCCGGTGACCACGTGGTCGGCGTGTCCCAGGGCCTCGAGGAGGAGGCGACGCAGGTGCCCGCCGACGAGGGTGTACCGCACGCGGCGGCCCTCCCGGTGCGCCTCGACGAGTCCGGCCAGGCGCAGCTTCGCGAGGTGCTGGCTCACCGAGGTGCGGCTCGCGCCGACCGTGTCGGCGAGCGTGGTCACGTCGGCGTCCTCGCGCGCGAGCACCCACAGGAGGTGCAGCCGGGTGCGGTCGGCCAGCAGGCCGAACACCTCCGACGCCTCGGCCAGTCGCTCGGCCGTGGGCTCGACGTCGTGACGCAGGCTCGGCGCAGGCCTGATCGCCCGTCCGCCCACGCCGCCGTCGCTCACGTCGTCATTGTGTCGCAGCCGGGGTCGCCGAGGGGTCGGCGCGCCGGTCGCACCCTCCCGCCCGTGCGCGTTTACGTGGGGCCCCACCCAAACGCGCGCTCAGGCCGCATGTTTGCGGTGGGGGGAGCCGGTTTGCGTGGGGCCCCACGTCAACCGGCGGGCGGGGGCGGGGTGGGGGTGCAGCGCGGCGAAGGAGGCGACGAGGGCGAGGCCGCCCAGGACGGCGAGGGCGACGTCCGGCGTCGCGCGCACGGCCACGAGCCCGGCGAGGGGGTAGGTGAGCAGGTAGCAGGCGTGCGACCAGGCGAAGTGTCCTGCGAAGAGGAGCGTCAGCCGTCGCCCCTCCCCCTGCGCCCGCAGCACCTGCCCGGACGGCGTGAGGACCAGCGACGACCCCAGGCCGAGGACGGCCCACGTGACGACGAGGCCCGCACCGGCGTCACCGACCACGGAGGCGGCGAGCAGCGTCACGGCCACGACACCCGCGCCGCAGCACATCGGCCCCCACGGCGCCCCTGCCCAGCGGGAGACGAGCACCGCGCCGACCACTGACCCGGCGCCGAACACGGCGAGCACCACACCGACCTGGGGCTCGCCCCACCCCACGTCCGCGACCAGCGTCGCGGTGAGGACGAGGGCCGACGCGTAGGCGCAGGCGGCGACGAGGTCCAGCAGGAGCAGCCGCCGCAGGTCGGGCACCCGCACGAACGCTACGAACCCGCCACTGCGGTCCTCCCGCTCCCCCGCCGACGGGGCCGCGGCGGGCGGCCGCGCCGCCAGCACCCAGGCCAGCGAGCCGACGAACCCGACCGCGGACAGCAGGAACAGCGAACGGGCGTCGACCAGCACGAGCGCCAGCGCGGCGAGGGCAGGACTCACCACCGCCTCCGCGTCGTACGCGACCCTCGACAGCGACAGCGCCTGGCGGTAGTCGTCCTCCTCGGGCAGCACCCGTGGCAGCAGTGCCTGGTAGGCGGGCGTGAATCCGGCGGACGCGGCCTGCAGCACCAGGACGAGCACGTAGACCTGCCAGGTGGCGTCGACGAGCGGCAGCGACGCCGCGACCGCGACGCGCACGACGTCGGCACCCACCAGCACGCGCACCGGCGCCCATCCGGCGGTCAGCCGCGCGATCCAGGGCGACAGCACGACGTAGGCGCCGATCTTGACCGTCATCGCCGTCGCCAGCACCCCGGCCGCCCGGGGTCCCGCGAGGTCGGCGGCGAGCAGCGCCAGCGCGACGGTCAGCACGCCCGTGCCGAGCAGACCGCTCAGCTGGGCGGCGAAGAGCCGGGCGTAGCGCGGGTGGTGACGCAGCGTCGTGAGCACAGTTCATTGTGTGCACATCCGCGCACATGTGCAAGTGACCGGTGGTCATGACCCAGCGGCGCCAGGCCGGCGGCCGACGCACCTCCGTCAGCGGTGGGTCTGCCACCCCCGTGCGGGCCTCAGGGACGGAAGGAGTGGTGCAGGGCGACGATGCCGCCCGAGAGGTTGTGCCACTCGACCCGACCCCAGCCCGCCTCGACCATGCGCAGGGCGAGGCCCTTCTGGTCGGGCCAGGCGCGGATCGACTCCGCCAGGTACACGTACGACTCCGGGTTCGACGACGTGCGGCGCGCGATCGACGGCAGCGCACGCATCAGGTAGTTCGAGTAGACCGCCGCGAACGGCTCCCACGTCGGCGTGGAGAACTCGCACACGACGATCCGACCGCCCGGCCGGGTCACGCGACGCAGCTCGCGCAGACCCTGCAGCGGGTCGTGGATGTTGCGCAGCCCGAAGGAGATCGTGACCGCGTCGAAGGAGGCGTCGGCGAACGGCAGACGCATCCCGTCACCGGCCACGAACGGCAGGTGCGAGAACCGCCTGCGGCCCTCCTGCAGCATGCCGAGGGAGAAGTCGCAGGGCACGACGGTGGCGCCCGCCTCGCGGAACGGGTCGCTGGAGGTCCCGGTGCCGGCCGCGAGGTCGAGGATGCGCTCGCCCGGCTTCGGGGCGACGAGGTCGACGACCCTGCGACGCCAGCGTCGGTCCTGGCCGAGGGACAGGACGTCGTTCGTCACGTCGTAGCGCTGGGCGACGGTGTCGAACATGCGCGCGACGTCGCGGGGCTCCTTGTCCAGTCCGGCTCGGCTCACCCCGCAAGCGTCCCACGAGTAGGCTCGATCGGGTGACGAGCCCTCCCCCCGTGGCCGCTGCGGCGACCCCCCTGCCGTCGCCGCTCGTCGCCCGCACCGTCGAGGTCGACGACCCGGGTCCGCTGCTCGCGCTGCTGCACCGCGACACCGACGCAGTCGCCTGGGTGCACCACGGTGACGGGCTGGTGGGCTGGGGCCGTGCCGCGTCGCTGTCCGTCGACGGACCCGACCGGTTCGACCGTGCGCACCGCTGGTGGCGCGAGGTCACGCGGCACAGCGTCACGCGCGACGAGGTGCACGTGCCCGGCAGCGGGCTGGTCGCGTTCGGCAGCTTCGCGTTCGCCGACGACGGTCGCGGCAGCAGCCTCGTCGTGCCCGAGGTGGTCGTGGGCCGCCGCGACGGCCGCAGCTGGGTCACGGTCGTGGGCACGTCGATCTCGTCGCCGCCGTCGCTCGCGCCCGCGGACCCGCCCCAGCACCCGCACGGCGTGGAGCTCGTCGACGGATCGGTCGACAGCGACGCGTGGCAGGACGTCGTGGCCGAGGCGGTGCGCCGCATCTCCGCAGGACAGCTCGACAAGGTGGTCCTCGCCCGCGACCTCGTCGCCGAGCTCGACGCGCCGCTCGACGTCCGCTCGCCGCTGCGCCGACTGGCCCGCGACTACCCCGGGTGCTGGACGTTCCACGTCGACGGCTTCTTCGGGTCCACGCCGGAGATGCTGGTGCGTCTCGAGCGCGGGCTGGTGACGTCGCGTGTCCTGGCCGGCACGATCCGCCGCACGGGCGACGACACCCGCGACCTCGCGCTCGCGGCGTCGCTGGCGCGGTCCAGCAAGGACCTCGAGGAGCACGAGTACGCCGTCCGCTCGGTCGCCGAGGCGCTCGCCCCGCACTGCTCGAGCACCAACGTGCCCGACGCGCCGTTCGTGCTGCACCTGCCGAACGTCATGCACCTGGCCACCGACGTCACCGCCGTGCTGCGCGGCGACGCGAGCGCGCTGAACCTCGTGGCCGCGCTCCACCCGTCGGCGGCGGTCGGCGGCACCCCCACCGAGGCCGCCGTCGCGCTCATCGCCGAGATCGAGGGGCTCGACCGCGGGCGCTACGCCGGGCCGGTCGGCTGGATCGGCGCCGAGGGCGACGGCGAGTGGGGCATCGGCCTGCGGTCGGCGCAGCTGGAGGACGAGGGCCGCCGCGTGCGCCTGTTCGCGGGCTGCGGCATCGTCGCCGACTCCGTGCCGGCCGACGAGCTGGCCGAGAGCCAGGCCAAGCTCGTCCCCGTGCGCGACGCCCTCGCCTGAGGCTCAGAGCAGCCCGTCGCGACGGGCCACGGCCGCCGCCTCCGTGCGCGACGATGCACCCAGCTTGGCGAGGATGTGGGACACGTGGACCGATGCGGTCTTGGTGCTGATGAACAGCCGCGCCGCGACCTCGCCGTTGGTGCGCCCCTCGGCCACGAGTGACAGCACCTCGCGCTCGCGGGGAGTGAGTGCGACGGCGTGCGCCGCGGCACGGACCTCCGACCGCTCCGGCACGAGGGCCGCCGCCTCGTCGAGGAGAGGCTGGGCCCCGAGCCGCTGCGCCGTCGCCCTGGCCTCGGCCACGAGCGGCACCGCCTCCTCGCGCCTCCCCGACGCGAGCAGCACCTGCGCCAGCCGGACCTGCGACCGCGCCTGCTCGTAGACCTCGCCGTAGGCGTCGAACGCCTCGACCGTCTCCCGCCAGAGGCGCTCGAGGACCGTGCCGTCGACGTCGACGTCGGCCAGCCACCGCAGCCGCAGCCGCTCCGCCCGGAGGCGCACGAGCCACGCCCTGCCCTCCGGTCCCAGCTGCGGCGCCAGGGCCGCCGCCTCCTCGGCCGCGACGAGCGCGGCGTCGGCAGCCTCGAGGAAGAGCCGACGGTCCGCGGCGCCGCTCGTGGCCGCCGCGCCGGCGAGACGTCCCACCAGCAGCCCGCCGAGGCGCAGCCGCTGCGGCCCGAGGTGGTCGCGCCAGACCGCGTCGAGCGTGGCGACCAGCTCGTCGTGGGCCTGGATCGCGCCGTGCGCGTCGGCCGCGGCGTCGACGAGGGCGGTGCCGCTGTGCACGGCAAGGGCGAGGTCGAGGTCCCACCGCGCCCGCACCGACGTGACGACGTCGGCCGGTACGGGCATCCCACGCCCTGCTGCCACGAGCATCCCGACGGCCTGCAGGCAGGCACGGGCGAGCCGCGTCGCCCCCCGGAGGTCCCGGGCGAGGACCGCGACCTCCTCCCAGTCGCCCCGCAGGTAGGCCACGAGCGCGGCGAAGAAGCGGCCGTCGAAGCCGTAGGGCGCCCAGGGACGACCGGTGGCCCGGCCACGCTCGAGACAGACCCGGAAGTAGTGGTCGGCGCGGTCGAGCTCGCCGGCGTTGAAGTGCGAGAAGGCCAGGTGGTGCCACGTCCGCAGCTCGCCGTGGACGTCGCCCCGGACCCGCGCCGCCTCGGCCAGCTCGAGGTACCCCTCGCGCGTGCCCGCGGTGTCCGCGCCGGTGCGCGCGAGCACCCGCAGCAGCGTGGTCTGGGCCTCGGCCACCGTCTGGTCGTCACCGGCCTGCTCGGCCAGCCGCAGCGCCGTCTCCGCGCGTTCGAGCGACTCGTCGAGCAGGCCGAGCGTCGACGCCACCTGGGCGCGCAACGACTCCACGCGCGCCCGGACGGCCACCGAGGCGTCCTCCGCCGCCGCGAGGGCGGCACGGCTCGCCGCGTCGGCCTCGGCGTCGGTCCCGCCGAGGTAGGTGATCTGCCCCTGGGTGTACAGCAGCCGCGCCCGACCCTCGCCGCGCGGCTCGCGCTCGAGGTGGTCGGCGAGCAGCGCACCGGCCGTCCGCAACCGACCGGAGGCGAGCAGGGTGTCGGCGGTCAGCGTCACGAGACCGACGACGTCGTGGCCCTCGGGCGCGTGGTCGACGACCGCGAGCGCGCGCTGCAGGTGCCCCGCAGCCTCGTCGTGTCCGCCAACCCGCCGGGCCTCGTCGGCCGCACGCAGGTCGGCCTCGAAGGCGAGCGCCGGCTCTCCGGCGCCGTGCGCGTGGAGGGCGACGGTGGCCGCGGCGACCGGACCGGGGTCGGCCTCCAGCGCCCGCAGGAACGCGGCGTGCATCCGACGGCGCTCCCCCGGCAGCAGGTCGTCGAGCACGGCCTCGGCCAGCAGGGCGTGACGGAACCGCAGCGCCTCGCCGACGGGCACGAGCACCTTCAGGTCGACGGCCTCGCGCAGGGCGTCGTCCACCGGACCCACGGTCTCGAGCGCGCGCCGCAGGAGCGCGTCGGCGACGGGACCGCCCGCGCACGCGACCGCCCGCACGACCGCCCGGGCGTCGTCGTGCAACCGGTCCACCCGGACGAGCAGGAGGTCGGCGAGGTTCTCCGGCAGCGACCCGCCCGCCAGACCGGCGTCCAGCAGCTCCTCGGCGTAGAAGGCGTTGCCCTCGGCCCGAGCCAGGATCGTGTCGACGCCGTCCGCGGTGAGGTCGCGGGACGTCCGGCCCCTCAGCAGGTCGGCCATGGCCGCGTCGTCGAGCGGCGCGAGGTCGATGCGGTGCACCGACGGCAGCCGTGTCCACTCCGCGAGCGCCGGACGCAGCGGGTGCCGACGGTGCAGGTCGTCGCTGCGGAAGGAGAGCAGGAGCCCGACCGGGCGAACGAACCGACGGCCGAGCAGGTAGCGGACGAGGTGACGCGTGGAGGCGTCGGCCCAGTGCAGGTCCTCCAGGACGAGCAGCACGGGCCCCGCGGCCGCGAGGTGCTCGAGCGTGCGCGCGACCGCCGCGACGACGTCGGCACGCAGCCGGTCGCCGTCGTCCTCGCCCACGCCGCCGGACCGGAGCACCGCGAGGGCGGGCAGCGACGTGGCGAGCTCGCCGAGCCCCACCACGTCGTCGGCCGACGACGTCGCGTCGAGGCCGGCGAGCGCGTCGGCGACGGGCTGGAAGGCCGGCACGTGCTCGCCGAGGTCGAGGCAGTGTCCGACGAGCACGCGCACCCCGGCCGCGCGCGCCCGCTCGACGGTCTCGTCGACGACGCGCGTCTTGCCGATGCCGGCGTCGCCGCCGAGCAGCACGGCACGGCCGCGCGTCGAGCCGTCGAGGCCCAGCGCCCCGTCGAGCTCGTCGAGGACGGCGTCGCGGCCGACGATCGGACTGTGCACGGCCTCCATCATGCCGTCGCGCGCCGATGGTCGGCGCGCGACGTCACGCGGTGCCGTCGGCGTGCCGGCGCGTGGTCGTCCTGGTGCCGTCGGGGAAGGTCGGGACCGTCCACTGCACGAGTCGACGGTGGGTCCGGCGACGGCGGGGACGGCGCGGCTGGGCGGCGAACGCGTTGCGGGCGATCGTCGTGCGGAGGGCGATCTCGGTGGGCACGTAGCCCGGCGGGTCGAGGATCATGGCGGTACCTCTTCTGCGGCTCGGGAACCCCTCCACCGTCGCCGTCTGAGGTAGGCCGCCACATCGGGCAGATGCCCTATCCGCTACCTCAGGTCCGACGCCGACGGGCCCGCACCGGCCCTCGGGAGCGCGGTGCGGGCCCGTCGGGCACCGGCCGGACTACGGCTTGTGCCCGTCGGGCACCGGCCGGACTACGGCTTGAGCGTCTTCTTGCCGCCGTGCAGCAGCGTGACGACGAGGTTCAGGCCCTTCTCGTCCTTCGCGGCCCGCTTGAACGACGTGAGGTTCAGCAGCGGTGCGTACCGCTGCTGCGTGATCGCCTTCGCGTAGGTGAACTCCCTGAGCCCGTCGGGGCCGTGGATACGGCCGAAGCCCGACTCCCCGACGCCGCCGAACGGGAGGCCGGGCACGCCCGCGAACGTGATGATGCCGTTGACCGACGTCATGCCCGAGCGGATGCGCCGGGCGATCTCCACGCCGTTGCGCTTGGAGAACACCGCGCCGGCGAGCCCGTACCTGCCCGCGTTGGTGAGGCGGACCGCCTCGTCCATGTCGCGGACCGGGTTGACGGCGAGGGTGGGCCCGAATGTCTCCTCGGTGATCGCCGTCGACGTCTCGGGCACGTGCGTGAGGATCGTCGGCTGCACGAAGCGCTCCCCGACCGCGTCGGCGCCGCCGACGACGGCCGTGGCCCCGCGGTCGAGCGCGTCCTGGACGTGACCCCGGATGACGTCGACCTGCGACGGCATCGTGATCGGGCCGATCTTGGCGCCCGCGTCGGTGCCGGCGCGCAGCCCCTGGGCCTGCTCGGTGATCTCGGCGACGAACGCGTCGAAGACCTTCTCGTGCACGTAGACGCGCTCGGTGCCGATGCACGTCTGGCCCGCGTTGGACATGCCGCCCCACAGCGCGGCCTCCGCGGCCTTGGCGATGTTCGCGTCCTCGTCGACGATGAGCGAGTCCTTGCCGCCCGCCTCGATGACGACGGGGGTCAGGCGCTCGGCGCACGCCGCCATGACCTTCTTGCCGGTGGCCGTCGAGCCGGTGAACGCCAGCTTGTCGACACCGGAGGTGCACAGCGCGGCACCCGTGGCGCCGAGCCCGGTGATCGCCTGCAGCACCGGGATGCCACCCACCACCTCGGCGAAGGTCTCGGCGAGCCACACGCCGACGCCCGGCGTGTACTCGCTCGGCTTGAACACGACCGTGTTGCCGGCCGCCAGCGCGTACGCGATCGAGCCCATCGGGGTGAAGACCGGGTAGTTCCACGGGCCGATGACGCCGACGACGCCGAGCGGCTTGTACTCCACGGTCGACTTCTGGTTGGCCATGACGAGGCCGGAGGCGACGCGCTGCGGGCCGAGCACCTTCTTGGCGTGCTTGGCGGCCCAGGCGACGTGGTCGATGGCCAGCGCGATCTCGAGCTGGGCGTCGGGGATCGGCTTGCCGGTCTCGCGGTGCGACAGCTCCGAGAGCTGCGCGATCCGGCGGGTGATGACGCTGCGCCACGTGAGCAGGTGCTCCGCGCGCTCGTCGAAGCTCAGCGCGCCCCACCACTCGGCGGCGTCGCGCGCCCGCTCGACGGCGAGGGCGACGTCCTCCGGGCCGGCGACCGGGTGCACGCCGACAAGGTCTCCGGTGGCCGGGTCGAGCGACTCGAAGGTCTCCACCCCGTCGGCGGGGACCGAGGCCGAGGTCTGCGGCGGGGACGGGTGGCGGTCGAACGTCGAGGTCATCGGGACTCCTTCAGCAGGTCGGCGGCCTTCTCGCCGACCATGATCGTGGGGGCGTTGGTGTTGCCGCGCGGGACCGCGGGCATGACGGAGGCGTCGGCGACGCGCAGACCCTCGACACCGCGCACGCGCAGCTGCGGGTCGACGACGCTCTCGTCGCCCGTGCCCATCGCGCAGGTGGCGACGGGGTGGTAGAGGGTCTGGCAGAGCCGGTTGATCGAGGCGTACACCTGGTCGTCGGTGGGGTCGAGCGACGCGGGCTCCCACGGCGCCTTGACGTACCGGGCGAGGGGACCGTCCTTGAGGATCTCGCAGGCACGGCGGATGCCGGCCGCGAGCGCCTCGAGGTCGGCGCGGTCGTCGAGGTAGCCGGCCTCGATCTCCGGCTTCCAGGACGGGTCGGCCGACCGGAGCCGCACGTGCCCCCGGCTCTGCACGCGCACGAGCGTCGCGGCGAGCGTCAGGGCCGGTTGCGTGGGCTCGTGCAGGCCGTTGTCCCAGAAGCCGGTGGGCGCGAAGTGGAACTGCAGGTCGGGCAGGTCGAGGTCGTCGCGGGAGGTGAAGAACGCGCCGGCCTCGGCGACGTTCGACGTGAGCGGGCCGCGGCCGAGCTTCTGGGCCTTCAGCAGCTGCGGCAGGTTGAGCGACGCGGCGAGGTCGGTCGTGCCCTGGGTGTGCGCCAGGACGCCGGAGACCGGGTGGTCCTGCAGGTTCTGCCCGACGCCGGGCAGGTCGACCTGGACGTCGATGCCGTGGTCCTTCAGGTGCGCGGTGGGGCCGATGCCCGACAGCATGAGGAGCTGGGGGCTGTTGATGGCTCCGCCCGCGAGGACGACCTCGGCGTTCACGCGCACCGTCTCGGTGAACGCGCCCCGCCGGTAGGTGACGCCGACCGCGCGCTTGGCACCCTTCTTCCCCTCGAGGTCGATCGACGTCACGAACGCCTCGGTGCGCAGCACCAGGTTCGGGCGCGACAGGGCGGGCCGGATGTAGGCGTCGGCGACCGACCAGCGTCGGCCCTTGCGGCACGTGACCTGGTAGAGCCCCGCACCCTCCTGCTCCGCACCGTTGAAGTCGTCGGTGCGCTTCATGCCGTTCGCGACGGCCGACTCGACGAACGCGTGGCTCAGCTCGTGGTCGTGGCGGCGGTCCTCGACGTGCAGCGGTCCGTCGTTGCCGTGGAAGGAGTTGCGCAGCCGCTGGTTGCCCTCGGAGCGCTTGAAGTAGGGCAGCACGTCGTCGTAGCCCCAGCCGTCCGCGCCGTAGGCGTCGCGCCACTCGTCGTAGTCGGCGTGGTTGCCGCGGATGTAGATCATCGCGTTCATCGACGTGCAGCCGCCGAGCGCCTTCATGCGCGGCCAGTCGGCCCGACGGTTGCCGAGGTGCTTCTGCGGCGTGGTCTGGTAGCCCCAGTCCCAGGACGTCTTGAACAGCGTCGAGAACCCGGCCGGCAGGTGGATCATGTCGTCGTCGTCCATCGGCCCCGCCTCGAGGAGCAGGACGCGGACGTCGGGGTCCTCCGTGAGTCGCGCGGCGACCACGCCGCCGCCGCTGCCCGACCCGATCACCACGTAGTCGAAGGTCTCGATCCCCATGCCCGTCCTCTCGTCGGCGCGCACGTGACGCACGCCACTCACCGTACCGTCGGCACGGTCACTGCCACCAGGACTGTCACGGTTTCTCGACTGCTGGACGTCGTCGGTCGGCGCAGCCACGGCGGCCGTCAGTCCTCGGCGAGCGCGGCCGCGGTCGCCGAGCGCAGCGCCGCGTCGAGGGCACGACGGTCGTCGCGGCGCAGCACCACCTCGACCACCTCGATCCCCCCGACGGGCGAGGCGAGGGCGTCCGCGAGGCCGGCAGGGTCGACCCGTCGGTGCGGCACGCGGTAGCCGGCGCACAGGGCCCCGAGGTCAGCGCCGGTCGGCGTCGCGAAGACGCGCTCGAACGCGTCGGCGTGCTCCGGTCCGCCCTGCTCCAGCGTGGAGAAGATGGCACCGCCGTCGTCGTTGACCACCACGACCGTGAGGTCGGGCCGCGGCTCGTCAGGGCCCACCAGCAGGCCGTTGCTGCCGTGCAGGAAGGTCAGGTCGCCCATGAGCGCCAGCGCCCGGCTCGAGTCGCGCGCGAGCGCCGCGCCGACGGCGGTCGAGACGGTGCCGTCGATGCCGGCGAGGCCGCGGTTGGCCACGACGTAGCGACGCTCCCCCACGGCCCAGGGCCGCGCGACGACGTCGAGGTCGCGGATCGGCTGCGACGCGCCCACGACGAGCAGCCCGCCGGGAGGGAGGGCCTCGGCGACGACGCGCGCGACGGCGAGGCCGCTGTCGGGGTGCGCCGCGAGCAGAGCGTCGACGCCGCGCTGCACGCGGGTGTCGGCGTCCGTCCACTCCTGCAGCCAGGCGGGGTCGGCGACGCCGTCCGCCGCGACCTCGTCGGTGAAGGTGACGCTCTCCCCGGCGGGCACCGGGAACGTGGCCTGCGTGCCCACGTGCACGACGTCGACGTCGGCGCGCGCCAGCAGCCGCGTGACCGGGCGGCTCAGCGTCGGGTGGCCGAACGACACCACGCGCTCGACGCGCCCGGCCAGGGGCTCGTGGCCGAGCAGGAGCCGGTACGTGGACAGCGCACCGCCCGTGCGCGACCCCGACGTCGGCTCGGCGAGCAGCGGCCAGCCGGCGTCGCGGGCGAGCACGCGGGCGCGGGCACCGGACTCGTCGCCCGCGAGCACGACGGTGCGGGGACCGGGGTCGAGGACGAGCGGCGGCCCGTCCGGGATGCGGCGCGTGTGCCCGGCCACCGGGAGGGCGACGAGCCCGGCGGTCCAGTCGGTCCCGGGCTCCACCAGCGGCTCGTCGAGCTCGAGGTTGAGGTGGGCGGGAGCGTCGGCGGGCAGGGTGGCGACGTCGCCGACCGCCTGCACGGCGCGGACGCCGGGGAAGATGCCGGGCTGCACCGTGGTCTGGTTGGCGCCCGTGCCGCGCAGCCTCGCCGGACGGTCGGCGGTCACGGCCAGCACGCCGACGCCCGCGTGCAGCGCCTCGAGCATCGCGGGGTGCAGGTTCGCGACCGCGGTGCCCGACGTCGTGACGACGGGGACGAGCCGGTGCGACGTCCGGGACAGGCCGAGCGCCAGGAACCCGGCCTCCCGCTCGTCGACGCGCACGTGCAGCCGGAGCAGTCCGGCGGCGTCGGCGGCGCGGAGCGCGAGAGCGACCGGCGCGGACCGCGAGCCGGGCGAGAGCACCGCATCGGTGACGCCGTGCTCCACGAGGATCCGCAGGAGCCGGTGCGCCGTGCCGGTGGCGCTCATCCGCCGGCCTGCGACCGGAGCAGGGCGTCGACGCGCTCGAACCTGGTGCGCCAGGCGGCGTCGGTCGCGGCGTCGGCGGCGACCTCGGCCAGCGCGACCTCGTCGACCTCGACCGGTCGCACGGGGAGCCAGCCGTCGACGGGGTGCAGCGGGGTGCTCGTGACGTCGCCGCCCAGCAGCGACGTCGTGCCGAGGCCGCACGCGTAGGGCAGCTCGGGCAGGGCCGCCGCGAGGGCGACGCCAGCGGCCAGGCCCACCGACGACTCGACCGCGCTCGAGACGACGACGGGCAGGCCGATCTCCTCGGCCACCCGCAGGCACGCGCGCACCCCGCCGAGCGGCTGGACCTTGAGCACGGCGACGTCGGCGGCCTCGAGGTCGCGGACGCGGTAGGGGTCGGCGGCGCGACGGATCGACTCGTCGGCGGCCACGGGCACGTCGACCCGACGTCGGACCAGCGCAAGCTCCTCCACCGTGGCGCACGGCTGCTCGACGTACTCGAGCGTCCCGACGGCGTCGAGGGCCTTGACGGCGGCGACCGCGTCGTCGACGGACCACCCGCCGTTCGCGTCGACCCGCACCCGACCGTCGGTCCCCAGGACGTCGCGGACGGCCTCGACGCGTGCGACGTCGTCGGCCAGCGTCTGACCGCGCTCGGCGACCTTGACCTTGGCGGTCGCGGCGCCCGAGGACCGGACGATCTGCGCGGCCTGCTCGGGGCCGACGGCCGGCACGGTCGCGTTCACGGGCACCCGGTCGCGGACGGGCTCGGGCCAGCCGTCGTGGGCGGCCTCCAGGGCGGCGCGCAGCCACGGCACGCACTCCACGTCGTCGTAGTCGAGGAACGGGCTGAACTCGCCCCACCCTGCGGCGCCGCGCACGAGCAGACCCTCGCGTCGGCGGATGCCGCGGAACCGGACGGGCATGCCGATCGCGAACGTGTGCACCTGCCGAGGGTAGCGGCGCGGCAGCATCGGGGCCTGCGGGTGAGGTCGCGCACAACGCCCCGGGGCCGGACTGCGACGTCAGGTGCGCCGTGCCACGGTGGACGTATGTCGACCATCGCCATCGTCGGGGGCCACGGACAGATCGCCCTCCACCTCATCGAGCAGCTCCGCGCACGCGACCACGACGTCGTCGCGCTCATCCGCAACGACGCGCACACGAGCGACGTCGAGCAGCGGGGGGCCACGGCGCGCCGGCTCGACATCGAGCAGCAGGACGCCGACGCGTTCGCGTCCGTGTTCGACGGCTGTGACGCGGTCGTCTTCGCCGCCGGTGGCGGACCGGACGGCAACATCGGCCGCAAGCGGGCCGTCGACCTCGAGGGCTCGCTGAAGTCGGTCGAGGGCGCCCGGATCGCGGGCATCCGTCGTTTCGTGCAGGTCTCCGCGATCGGTGTCGACCTGCCGCTCCCCGAGGACACCGACGACGTGTGGCGCGCCTACGTCGAGGCCAAGCGCGACGCCGACGTCGCGCTCCGCGAGAGCGGCCTGGACTGGACGATCGTCCGCCCCGGCAAGCTCACCGACGACCCTGCGCGGGGCACCGTGACGCTCGGCGACTCCGTGGCCCGCGGCGAGGTCCCGCGTGCCGACGTCGCCGCCGTGCTCGCCGAGATCCTCCACACCGGCGCCGGCATCGGCCGTCAGTGGGACCTCGTCACCGGCGAGACCCCCGTCGACGAGGCCGTCGCCTCCGCCTGACCCCCTCCCCCCTTTTGGGTTGGGCCCAACTCAAAGTCTGACTCCCCCACGCAGCGCTGCGTGGGGGAGTTCCCTTGGGGTTGGGGGGATTCATCCAGAGCCAACGGACGAGGCACGTCGCGGCGCGCCGGACACAGCGCCTGGAGGACGGCTCCGGACATCCTCGGAGGGCCGTCTCCCCCACCCCAAGGGCTCGTCCCACCTCAGCGCTGGGGTGGGGAGTCACCTTTGGGGTGGGGCCCAACCCCAAGGGCAGGAAGGGTGGGGGCTAGAACAGGCGGCGGACGGCGATGCGGTCGACCTTGCCGTTCGGGAGGAGGGGGACGGCGTCGACGAGGGTGACGTCGCGCGGCGCCCAGCGTCGCGGCAGTCCCTGCTCCTCCAGAGCGTCGCGGAGGCGGTCGGCTCCCACCGCGTCGAGGCAGGTCGCGTCGGCCGGGACCACGACCGCCACCACGCGGGTGCCCCACTCGTCGTCGGGCACGCCGGCCACGGCCGCGTCGTGCACCTCGGGCAGCGCGCGCAGCGCCCGCTCGACCGCGGGCAGCGGCACGTTCACCCCGCCGCTCACCACCACGTCGTCGGCCCGACCGACGACGGTCAGCACACCTGCGTCGTCCACGCTCCCGAAGTCGGCGGTGTCGAACCACTCGTCGGTGCGCGCGACGTCGCCGTAGCCGTCGAACAGCACCGGCCCCGCCACCTGCACCCGACCCACGCCGTCGCGCTCGTCGACGACCCGCACGCGCACGCCGTCGAGCGGGACGCCGTCGTACACGCACCCGCCGCTGGTCTCGCTCATCCCGTAGGTGCGCACGACCCGCACCCCGGCCGACGTCGCCTGCTCGCGCAGCGTCGGGTCGAGCGCGGCACCTCCCACCAGCACCGCGTCGAGCGCCGCGAGCACGTCGAGCCGCCCCGCCGCGGCCAGCCGGTGCAGCTGGGTGGGCACGAGCGACGCGTAGGTCCGGGGAGCCTCGAGCGCCCGCAGCGCGTCGACGAGGTCGTCGTGCTCGTCGAGGAGCACCGGCTCCTGCCCGGCGAGCAGGGAGCGCACCAGCACCTGCAGGCCGCCCACCCCGGTCACGGGGAGCGCCAGCAGCCACTGGCCGGGACCGCCGAGCCGTGCGTGCGTGGCCCTCGCCGACGCCAGCACCGCGGACCGCGACAGGCGCACGTCCTTCGGCTCGCCCGTGCTGCCCGACGTGCGCACGACCAGAGGCTCGACGTCGTCACCGGCCACCCACGGTCGCAGCAGGTCGAGCACCTCACGCGCCGAGCCCGACACCGGGCGCAGCGACGCCCCTCCGCTCAGGAGCCCGGCTCCCACTCGTCCGGCTCCTCCTCCAGCGGGTCGCGCACCGGGCGCGACTGGTACAGCGCGGCGGCACCCGTCACCAGCGCTCCGAACCCGGCGGCGAGGGGCAGCCAGCCGCCGTCGGAGGTCACAGCCAGCCACACGAAGATGCCCGTCAGCAGCACCAGGACGAACGGGAACGGCGGCTGCGTCATCCCCCCACCCTAGGCGCTGGCACACTATCCGCTGAACCCTAGGAGCATCGTGACCGACCGCAGCAGCGCGACCCTCTCGCAGTGGGTCGAGGGGGCCCGTCCCCGCACCCTCCCCGCGGCCGTCGCGCCCGTCCTGGCCGGCACCGGCGTGGCGGCGTACGTGGCCGACGTGGTCTGGACCAAGGCCCTGCTCGCGCTCGGCGTGTCCCTCGCGCTGCAGGTGGGCGTGAACTACGCCAACGACTACTCCGACGGCATCCGCGGCACCGACGACGACCGCGTGGGTCCGCTGCGGCTCGTCGGGTCGGGCCTGGCGCGACCGTCGGCGGTCAAGGCCGCCGCGCTCGGCTTCCTCGGCCTCGGCGCGCTGCTGGGCCTGGCCCTCGCGGCCACGACGACGTGGTGGCTGCTGCTCGTCGGCGTCGCCGCGCTCGGCGCGGCCTGGACCTACACGGGCGGCCCGAACCCGTACGGCTACCGCGCACTGGGCGAGGTGAGCGTGTTCCTGTTCTTCGGGCTGGTGGCCGTCCTCGGCACCGTCTACGTGCAGGTCGAGGGGCTGCCGTGGGAGGCGTGGGCGGCTGCCGTCGGCGTCGGAGCGCTCGCCTGCGCGATCCTCGTGGCCAACAACCTGCGCGACATCCCCACCGACGTCGAGGCCGGGAAGCGGACCCTCGCCGTGGTGCTGGGCGACGCGCGCTCGCGGTGGTTCTACGCCGCGCTCGTCGGGCTCAGCGCCGCGCTCGCGATCGTGCTGGCCGTCGGCGCGACGCCCTGGGCGCTGCTCGCGCTGCCCGGCCTCGCGCCCGCCGTCCCCGCGCTGCGGGCCGTGCTCGCCGACGCCCAAGGACCTGCGCTCGTCCCCGTGCTCAAGGCCACCGGCATCGCCGAGCTGCTCTGGTCGGCCGGTCTCGCCCTCGGGCTCGTCCTCGGCCGATGACCTCCGGGCGGGGCAGGCTGGTGGTGGGCGTCGTCTCCGACACCCATGCCCCGAGGTTCTGGAAGGGCATGCCCGGACGCGTGGCCGAGGAGCTGCGCGGCGTCGACCTCGTGCTGCACGCGGGCGACGTGTGCGAGCCGTCGGTGCTCGACGAGCTCGCCACCATCGCGCCGGTGCACGTCGTGCAGGGCAACAACGACGGCGCCGACGTCGCCGCGTGGGGCGCACCCGAGACGCTCGAGCTCGAGCTGGCCGGCGTGCGCGTCGCGATGATCCACGACGCCGGGCAGAAGCAGGGCCGCGTGCGACGTATGCGGCGACGCTTCCCCGACGCCGACGTCGTCGTGTTCGGCCACTCGCACATCCCCTGGGACGAGACCGACCAGGACGGGCCGCGCATCCTCAACCCCGGCTCCCCGACCGACAAGCGACGTCAGCCGCACGGCACCCTCGGCCGGCTCGTGCTCGCCGACGGTGCCGTCGAGTCGTGGACGCTCGTCGAGGTCACCTGACCGCGGGACCGTCGACCCCCTTCAGCCGACCCCCATCAGTCGATACCGGGCAGCCGCCCGGTCGCGTCGTACTCGGCCAGCCGCTCGGTCCACGGCGCGAGGTCGATGCCGCGCTCCGCCAGCCACGCGTCGTCGTAGTAGCTGCTGAGGTAGCGCTCCCCGGCGTCGCACAGCAGGGTGACGATGCTGCCGCTCTCCCCCGCCGTGCGCATCCGCGTGGCGAGCGTCAGCGACGCCCACACGTTCGTGCCGGTCGAGCCGCCCACCAGACGGCCCAGCCGGTCGCTCGTCCACCGCATGGTCGCGATCGACGCGGCGTCGGGCACGCGCAGCATGTCGTCGATGACGCCGCCCACGAACGACGGCTCCACCCGCGGCCGACCGATGCCCTCGATCCGCGACGACACCCCCGTGACCACGTCGGACCTGTCCTGCTCCCAGCCGTCGAGGAACGCGGAGTTCTCGGGGTCGGCGACGAGCAGCGACGTGGGGTGGCGGCGGTAGCGCAGGTAGCGGCCGATGGTGGCGGACGTGCCGCCCGTGCCGGCGCTCACGACCACCCAGGCGGGCACGGGGTGCCGCTCGGCCGACATCTGCTCGAAGATCGACTCCGCGATGTTGTTGTTGCCGCGCCAGTCGGTCGCCCGCTCGGCGTACGTGAACTGGTCCATGTAGTGGCCGTCGCACTCCTCGGCCACCCGGCGCGCCTCGTCGTACACGTCGGCCGCGTTCTCCACGAAGTGGCAGCGTCCGCCGTACCACTCGATGAGCGCCACCTTCTCCGCGCTCGTGGCAGCGGGCATGACGGCGACGAAAGGGAGCCCGACGAGCCGCGCGAAGTAGGCCTCGCTGACGGCCGTCGACCCGCTCGAGGCTTCGACCACCGTCGAGCCCGGACCGATCCAGCCGTTGCAGAGGGCGTGCAGGAACAGCGACCGCGCGAGCCGATGCTTGAGGCTGCCGGTGGGGTGCACCGACTCGTCCTTCAGGTACAGGTCGACGTCGGGGGTGGCGACGGGCAGCGCGTGCAGGTGCGTGTCGGCGCTGCGGTTGGCGTCGGCCTCGACGCGGCGGATCGCCTCGTCGATCCAGGCGCGGATCTCAGTCGACGTCTTCGGCACTGCGGGACTCCTCGATGCGCGACGTCATGCGCTCGGCACGCTCCTGCAGCTGGAGCGCCACCTGCTCGCGCATGCCGGCGAGCAGGAAGATCGAGATGACGGAGGAGATGATCATGGCCGCGAGCAGCACGAGCAGGTTGGTCAGCTCGTCGAACTCCAGGAAGGTACGCCCGATCCCCCACAGCAGCAGGTAGGTGACGGCCAGGACGCTGAGCCGCGCGAGCGTGTACCTCCAGAACGCCTTCATGCGTCGAGCCTAGTCGGCGCCGGGAAGACCGCCGCGGGCACCCGTGGCAGGCGGTCCGACGGTCGTCGTCGCGGCCGCGACCGTCGGGCGGCGCCGGTTGAGGCCCGCGGGTACGGTGGCGCCATGGGCAAGGCACTGATCGCGATCGTCGCCGTCGTGCTGCTCGTGTACGCCTTCTTCGACCTCCTCGCCACCCCGCGCCAGCAGGTCCGCGGACTGCCGAAGCCCGCCTGGTTCGTCATCATCCTGCTGCCGTTCGTCGGCCCCCTCGCCTGGATGTTCCTGGGCACGCAGTCGCGCAAGGGTCGCCCCCCGCGCGACTCCGGCTACGGCTGGCCCGGCGGCCGTCCCCCCACCCGCGGCCCGGACGACGACCCCGACTACCTCCGCGGCCTCTAGCGCCCGGACAGCAACTTTTGGACAGTTGCGGGGGGCTCAGGCGGCGTTCCGTCCCCCGGAAGTGTCCAGAACGGCCGGGCGGGTGAACCATCGGAGCCACTGGACGCTCGTGACCGGACGAGGACCCGTGTACCCGCGTGCGACGAGGGCTGCGTGGACGCGCCAGGGCACCTGCCTCGGCTCGGCGAGGTCCGCCGCAGCCACGACGATGACGCGGTAGCCCAGCGCCTCGAGCGCCTCCCGCCGTCGCCGGTCGCGTGCCCACTGCGCGCGGTCGGTCTCGTGGTGGCGACCGTCGTACTCGACCACGACCTTCCACCGCGGGTACAGCAGGTCGACGCGAGCGACGAACCGGCCGCGCTCGTCCAGGACGTCGACGTTCACCTGCGGCTCCGGCAGACGGGCGAACACCAGCATGAGCCGCAGCAGCGTCTCCATCGGCGACTCGGACCCCTCTCGCACCATGGTCATGGCCCGACGCGTCCGCGTCACGCCGTGCAGGTGCTGCGCGTGACAGAACGACTCGAGCACCTCCCGCGTACACGAGGTCGTGCGCAGCAGGTGCTCGGCCACCTGGACGAGCGTCACCAGCCCGAGACGGGTGCCGCAGTCGACGAAGGTGCGCTCGGGTCCGGTGACGGGGATCCCGGCCACGGTCGTGCTGGGGATCGCGCGCAGGCGGCGGTGGAGCACGACACCTGGCAGCCTCGACCGGAGCGAGGTCCGGGTGGAGAGCTCGACGTCGTCACCGCCGGTGTCGTACCCCCAGATCCTCAGGGCGGTCAGATGACTGACGACGCAGTCGGACGGCAGCACGAGCAGCGCCGCCATGATCTTGACCCTCCAGGTGAGCAGGACGTCGGACCGCACGTAGACGCCGCGGTGCAGACGCCTGAAGCGTGACCCTCTCAGGACGTCGCGAGTGACACCACGGGCCTGCGCCTCGCGCAGTGTGAACGGTCGATCGCTCGGAAGATCCATGCCCCGACGCTGGCCCTGACCCCCCGTCCGAGCAACCTACCCCTGTGGACGGCCGACACGACTCGCCGTCTTGGACACTTCCGGGGCATCTGGACGTCGCCGACTGCCCCGGAACTGTCCAGAACGCGGGGAGGGGTACGTCGGGCTACTTGGCGTAGGAGTGGAGGCCGGAGCCGAAGAGGTTGACGACGTAGTAGCTGGTGACGAAGGTGGCGAAGCCGACGATGGCGATCATCGCGGCGCGCTTGCCCTTCCAGCCGGCGGTGGCGCGGGCGTGGAGGTAGCCGGCGTACACGACCCACGTGATGAAGGCCCAGACCTCCTTGGGGTCCCAGCCCCAGTAGCGGCCCCACGCGTAGTGCGCCCAGATCGGGCCGGCGATGAGGGCGCCGAAGGTCCACAGCGGGAACCCGACCGCGATCACCCGGTACGCGAGCCGGTCCATGACCGCCGCCGACGGGAACCGCGACAGCCGCGGGCCCACCGTGCCGTTGTCCTCCGCCCGCTGACGCACCAGGTACATCACCGACGCCGCCGTGCCCAGCAGGAAGAACGCACCGGCGATCATCACCGCCGCCACGTGGATGACGAGCCAGTACGAGTGCAGTGCCGGCACGAGCGGGCCCGGCTCGACGTAGGTCGAGACGGCCAGGCCGAGCACCGCCAGCGCGAAGCCCGAGACGATGCCACCGACCCACTCGATCGGCGAGATCCGCGCCACGACGACGTACACGAGCAGCGCGATGAACGCGCCACCCACGCCGAACTCATACATGTTGCCCCACGGCACACGCTGCGACGCCAGACCACGCGTGACCATCGCGAGCCCGAGCACGACGGTGCCGAGCACCGTGAGCGAGTACGCGACGGAGCGCAGGACGTCGGAGCGGCTCGCCGTCTCCGGCTCGACCGGCTCCACCGGGACGCCGCCGGCCGCGACGGCCACCGGCTGGTCCTCCTTGACGACCTGACGGGCGAAACCCCACTCGGCCACGTAGGCCAGGAAGGCGAGCGCCACGACGATCATGCCGGAGGTGACGGCAAAGTTCGACACCTGCGTGTAGTCGGCGAGGGTCATCGGGGCTCCTTCTCCGGGTCGTCCGGTAGGTCGCCGAGGCCGCTGCGCAGCTGCGCCAGCAGGTCCTCGAGGCTCGTGCCGAGGTCGTCGCGCGGCACACGGTCGAGGGCGGCGACCTCCACCACGGTACGCGAACCCACCCGGCGTGCACGGACCCAGGTGCGCCGCGGCCGCACGGCCAGCGACAGCACCAGCCCGACGATGCCGATGCTGATGCCGCCGAGCGGCAGCCAGACCAGCGGCGTCGACGCGATCTGGAACCGCGCGAACAGCGTCAGGTCGGTGAACTCGATCGTGCCGCCGTCGGGCAGGTCGGCCTCCTGGCCGGGGCTGAGGCTCACACGGAAGTTCGAGCCGTCGGCGTTCTTGTACTGCTCGAGCTTGTCCTGGTCGAGGACGTACACCGACTGCGGCAGCCCGTCGTCGACGCCGAGGTCGCCGTGGAAGACGAACAGGCCCAGCAGCGGGTTGACCGCCCCCGGGAACGCCGAGATCGACGCCTCCTCGGTGCCGTTCGAGACCGCCGTGGGCAGGAAGAAGCCCTGGAACCCGAGCTGCTCGGGACGCGCGTCGGGCACCTTGATCACGCCGTTGGACGTGTACGTGCCGTCGGCCGGCAGGAAGGGCACCGCGCCGTCGAACACGACGTCGCCCTTCGCGTCGGTGATCTTGACCACCGGTGCGTAGCCCTGGCCGACGAGGAAGACCGACGTGCCCCCGACGTTCAACGGGTGGTTCACGCGGATCTCGTAGGGCTTCTCGCGCCCGTCGACGCCCTCGCGGTACGTGCCCGACGCCTCGAACAGGCGCGGCGCCCCCCGCTGCGGACCGGTCGTCCAGAACCGGGCGACCATCTTGTCGAGCTGCAGCGAGAAGGGCGGCAGGTCGTTCGTGTCGAACAGCGCGCCGGACGCGAACTCGTCGTACTGGGTGAGGACGTTGGCGAAGCCCTCGCCCTGGGTGACGATCGCGGCACCGCGGTAGCCCCACAGCGCACCCGCCGCCACGCCCACCAGCACCGCCACGATGCTGGTGTGGAAGACGAGGTTGCCGAGCTCGCGCAGGTAACCGCGCTCGGCCCGCACCTCGCCTCTGTTGGTCGCCGCCCCCGGCCCGGCACCCCCGCCGGCGCTGCTCGCCGCCCCCTCGTCGCGGACCACGTCGACGCGGCTGGGCAGGAGCCGCGGACCACGGAGGGCACCGCGCGCGACGGCGAGCACCTGCTCGACGTCGGCCTCGGTCTCGAAGGTGGCCGACGCCGGCAGCCGGTCGAAGTTGCGGGGGGCGCGGGGCGGACGGGCGCGCACCGACCTCAGGTACACCTTGGTCCGCGGCAGGATGCAGCCGATCAGCGACACCATCAGCAGCACGTACACGGCGCTGAACCACGGCGACGTGTACGTGTGGAAGACGCCGAGCCGCTCCAGCCACGGCGAGAGATCGGGGTGGCGGGCCTGGAAGGCCTCGACCGCGCGGGCGTCGACCCCGCGCTGCGGCACCACGGACCCCGGCACCGCCGCGATGGCGAGCAGCAGGAGGAGCAGGAGCGCCGTGCGCATCGACGTGAGCTGGCGCCACGCCCACCGCAGCGTCTCGACCGGCCCGAGTGCCGGCGCGAGCTCAGCGGGCTTGCGGTCCTTGCGGGGGCGGGCCATCAGATCGCCGCCCCGTAGCCGCCGGCCCACGTCTGCAGCTGCACGACGACCGCGTCCCAGACGCCCGTGACGAGCAGGACGCCGACGACGACGAGGAGGCCGCCGCCGACCCGCTGGAGGGTCTGCTGGTGGCGGCGCGCCCACCGGACGGCGTGCATGAACCGACCGAACCCGAGCGCCGCGAGCACGAACGGCACGCCGAGGCCGAGGCAGTACACGAAGGTCAGGAACGCGCCCCGCTCGAGCGTGCCGGAGTTGTTCGCGAGGGTGAGCACGGCACCCAGCGTCGGGCCGATGCAGGGCAGCCAGCCGAGGCCGAAGAACAGGCCGAGCAGCGGTGCGACGGCCACGCCCACCGCGGGCACCGCGTGCACGCGCACGTCGCGCTGCAGGATGGGCAGCACGCCGCTGAAGACGAGTCCGAGCACGATCACGACGATGCCCAGCACCACCGACATGGGTCGTCGGTAGTCGTAGAGCTCCTGGCCGAGCGCGCCGAACAGGGCACCGCCCGTCACGAACACCACCGTGAACCCGAGCACGAACAGCACCGACCCGAGCAGCAGCCGCGACCGTCCCTTGGTCTCGAGGTCCTGGACCCCGACGCCGCTGACGTAGGAGAGGTAGCCCGGCAGCAGGGGCAGCACGCACGGGGAGAAGAACGACACGAGCCCCGCGAGCACGGCGATCGGCACGGCCAGCAGGAGCGACCCCGACAGCACGGTGTCGGCGAACCAGTCGGTCACGAGGTGCTCGCCAGGACGTCGTCGAGGACGCCGGACAGCGTCGAGGCGCGCAGCTCGGGGTCGATGACGCGCGCGGCCACTCGTCCCTTCGCGTCGATGATCCAGGTGGTGGGGATGGCCTGGGACGGGAGGCTGTCGGCGAAGCCGAGCTGCTGGCGGCCGTCGGAGTCGACGATGCTCGGGTAGGTCGTGCCGATCCGCTCCTCGAAGGCGCGGGCGGCGGCGGTCTGGTCGCGCACGTTCAGGCCGAGGAACTGCACCCCGCGGTCGGCGTACTGCTGGGCGACCTCCTCGAGCACCGGCGCCTCCTTGCGGCACGGCGGGCACCAGGATCCCCACACGTTGACCACGAGGGTCTTGCCGGCGAAGTCGGCCGAGCTGATGGTCTTGCCCTCGAGGTCCTCGCCCTCCAGCACCGGGGCGTCGGCACGGTCCTCGACCGGGACCGACGTGACGAAGCGGCTGGCGCTGACGTAGCCGCCGGTGGAGCCCTCCGTGCCGCGACCGGAGCACGCCGCGAGCACGACGAGACCCAGGGCGAGGAGGACGGCGGCGCCACGTCGGCGCGGGGAACGGCTCACGGCTCAGGCGCCCCCGACGAACTTCTTGCCGGCCTTCAACGCGTCGGGCAGGAGGTCGCCGGCGGGCTCGGCGTAGGTGAAGCCGACGTAGCGGTCGCCGTCGAAGGTCAGGCTGGTCAGGCTGGCGAGCGAGCACTGGCGGGTGCGGGGGTCGTGCACGAACGACTTCTTCTCGTAGGCCTGGCGCGCGATCCAGACGGGGAGCTGGTGCGACACGATGACGGCCTCGTGCCCGCGGGCGGCGTCGCGGGCGTCGGCGACGGCCGCCTGCATCCGCGCGGCGATCTCGCGGTACGGCTCGCCCCACGACGGGCGGAACGGGTTGCGCAGCAACCACCAGTTCTTGGGGTGCAGGAACGCCTTGGGCTCGGCGCCGACGGTGCGGCCCTCGAACAGGTTGTCGGCCTCGATGACGCGGTCGTCGGTGGTGACCGGCGCGTCGAGCAGCTTCGCCAGGGGCGCCACGGTCTGCTGGGCCCGCTCGAGCGGGGAGGAGACGAGGTGCACGATCTCGTTCGTCGACAGGTGGTCGGCGGCGCGCTCGGCCATCTGGTGCCCGAGGTCGGAGAGGTAGAACTCCGGCAGCCGCCCGTACAGGACGCCCTGCGGGTTGTGGACCTCGCCGTGGCGCATCAGGTGGACGATGGTGCGTTCGCTCATGGGGGTTCCTCGCGGTGGACGGTGGGCCGTCGGGCTCGACTCAGGCCGGGGTGGCCGCTGCAGCGGCACGCGCCGCAGCAGGCAGGGCCTCCGCCATCCTAGTGAGTGCCTCGTCGTCGTGAGCCGCCGAGACGAACCAGGACTCGTAGGCGCTCGGCGGCAGGTACACGCCCGCGTCGAGCATGGCGTGGAAGAAGGCCGTGTAGCGGTGCGTCTCCTGGCGCTGCACGCCCGCGAAGTCGTGCACAGGCTCGGTCAGTCCCCACACGACGCTGAACATGCTGCCCACGTTCTGCACGACGTGCGGCACGCCGGCCTCGTCGAGCGCCGACGACACGAGGCCCCTGGCCCGCGCGGACCAGTCGTCGAGGCGGGCGTACGCCGCGTCGTCGGCGAGGCGCAGCGTGGTGAGCCCCGCGGTGGACGCGACGGGGTTCCCCGCGAGCGTGCCCGCCTGGTACACCGGACCGCTCGGCGCCAGGAGGGCCATGACGTCGGCGCGACCCCCGAATGCGGCCGCCGGGAACCCGCCGCCCATCACCTTGCCGAAGGTGAGGAGGTCGGGGCGCCAGCCCTCGTGCGCGCCGTCGAGCCCCCAGTGGCCGGACCGGGTCACCCGGAAGCCGGTCATGACCTCGTCGCTGACCAGCAGCGCCCCGTGCGCGGCGCAGGTCTCGGAGAGGAACTGGTTGAAGCCCGGCAGCGGGGGGACGACGCCCATGTTGCCGGCCGCGGCCTCGGTGATGACGCAGGCGATCTCGTCGCCGTGCTCGGCGAACGCCGCGGTGACCGCGTCGCGGTCGTTGTACGGCAGGACGATCGTGTCGGCCGTGACGTGCGCGGGGATGCCCGGCGAGCCCGGCAGGCCGAGGGTGACGACGCCCGACCCCGCCTCGGCCAGCAGGGCGTCGACGTGGCCGTGGTAGCAGCCGGCGAACTTCACGACGCGCGTGCGACCGGTGAACCCGCGGGCGAGACGGATCGCCGACATGGTGGCCTCGGTGCCCGACGTCACCATGCGCACGAGGTCGACCGGCGTGCGCGCCACGATCTCCTCGGCGAGCTCCACCTCCGGCGGGCTCGGCGTGCCGAACGACGTGCCCCGGGTGGCTGCGTCGGTGACCGCGGCGATGACCTCCGGATGGGCGTGGCCGAGCAGCATCGGGCCCCAGGAGCCGACGAGGTCGAGGTAGCGCGTGCCGTCCGCGTCGCGCAGCCAGGCGCCCTGCGCCGACGTCATGAAGCGCGGCGTTCCCCCGACGGCGCGGAAGGCGCGCACCGGGGAGTTCACCCCACCCGGCGACACCTGGACGGCGCGGTCGAACCACTGCTGGGACTGCGGGGTGGAGGACATGGCCTCCATTGTCCCGGGTCGGGCCCAGCGCCGGGACGGCGGCGGGGGGCTCCCGTCGTCCGTCAGGCGTGCCGTACGGGCCACTCGGACGTAACCTGGGGGACACATCCGTCGTTGATGAGATGCAGGCCACATCCACGAGGGAGCGAGGGCCGGTAACATCTGGTTACTGTGACCGCCGCCACGGCGGTCGCGGGAGGGACACGAGACGTATGGGAGCACGTAAGCTCAGCCGCTGGCAGAAGGCCGGCGCCCTGGTGCCGATGAGTCTGCTCGTGGTCGCCTGGGGAGCGGCGATCAGCAACACCGGTCTGGCCACGGCCAGCGACCGGGTGAGCGCCGACGACATCCCCGACGTCCCCGCGACGGCGTTCGAGCAGCCGGCGAGCGTGCAGGCGGCACCTCCGGGCGTCGACTCGCGCGCGGGCGCCAGCGGCACGCTCGCGACGCTGTCGACCAACGGCATCCCGACGGCCGCCCTGTCGGCGTACCGTCGCGCCGAGGAGCTGCTGGGCAAGGCCGACCCGTCCTGCAACCTCCCCTGGCACCTCGTCGCCGCGATCGGCCGGGTCGAGTCCAACCACGGCCGCACCGGTGGCAACGCGCTCGACGCGAAGGGTGTGGCGAAGCCCGGCATCTACGGCATCCCGCTCGACGGTCGCGAGGGCATCGCCGAGATCCGCGACACCGACAACGGCGCGCTCGACGACGACGCCGTGTACGACCGTGCGGTCGGTCCGATGCAGTTCATCCCCGGGACCTGGCGCTCGGTGGGCGTCGACGCCGACGGCGACGGCAAGAAGGACCCCCAGAACATCAACGACGCCGCCACGGCGGCCGCGATCTACCTCTGCTCCGGCAGCGGCGACCTGTCCACGGAGGACGGCGCCGCGGCCGCGGTCCGGCGGTACAACAACTCCTCCGACTACGTCGACCTCGTGCTGGGCATCAGCAAGGCGTACGCGAGCGGCGACTTCACCGCCACCCCGAACGGCACCTCGACCGGCTCGGTGCTGACCAGCCGGTCGTTCGACCAGACCCTCACCCCCGCCCAGCGTCGCGACGCGGTGAAGCAGGAGCAGAAGGTCCAGGAGTCGACGAAGAAGCCGCGCGGCGGCAGCTCTTCCTCCGGCGGCTCCTCGGGCGGGTCGTCCGGAGGCGGCTCCACCGGCGGAACGGGTGGCTCCACCGGCGGATCGTCCGGAGGCGGCTCCACCGGCGGCTCGGGTGGCTCCGGCGGAACAGGCGGTGGCTCCACGGGCGGGTCCGGTGGCGGGTCGACCGTCGGCGGCGCCGTGCAGGGTGCCGTGGAGAACACGCCCCTCGCGCCCATCACCAAGCCGGTGACCGACCTGCTCAGCGCCACCGAGGCGAACCTGCGCTGCGCCGTCGAGGTCTCCCTGCTCCCCGTCGACACCCACGCGGCCCGCTTCAAGGCCTGCATGGACAAGTACATGAAGGGCTGACCCGCCCCGACGCGACGAACCCCCGGCCTGCGGTCGGGGGTTCGTCGCGTCCGGGGCCCGTGGTTCGTCATGGTCCCGCGGGCGCGTCGGTGCGGGTACGCGTGATCCTGGGGCTGCGTCGGCGCGGCTTGCTGGTCGGGTGGGGCTGCGCTGGCGCGGCTTGCTGGTCGGGTGGGGCTGCGCTGGCGCGGCTTGCTGCTCGGGTGGGGGTGCGTCGGTGTGGCTTCCTGCTCGAGTGGGGGTGCGTCGGTGTGGCTTCCTGCTCGAGTGGGGGTGCGTTGGTGCGGCTTGCTGCTCGGGTGGGACTGCGCTGGCGCGGCTTCGACTCGTCCTGCGCTCCGAAAGGGCCTTGACCGGGCGGCTGGGCGGGAGCCGGCTTCGGGTCTCGGGCTGTGGCCCGCGCTGTGGGACGCAAGATGCTGCGTTCGTGTGCGGCAGGGTCAAGGATTCTGCGTTTGCTACGGGATCCCGTCGTCAACGCAGAAGCGTTCGACCTGATTCGCGTGAATGCAGAATCTTGGGTGCCCTTTGGGTTGGGGGGACGAAGGATTCTTCCTTCTCGTGGAACGGTCCACGAGAAGGAAGAATCCTTCACACCCCTCGCCCCCTCGTCGGTAAATCTGCCACCTCAGGAGCGCTCTTCAGGTGGCAGATCCACCGCCGGCACGCGCAAACGCAGAATCTTGCGTCCACCACGGGAGCCGCGGCCCGAGAACCCAGCCCAGCTCGCGCCCAGCCGCCCGGTCGAGGCCCTTTCGGAGACCACCTCCACGAGAAGCCGCGCCAGCGCAGCCCCACCCGACCACGGAACCGCGCCAGCGCAGCCCCACCCGACCACGGAACCGCGCCAGCGCACCCCCACCCGAGCGGGAAGCCACACCAGCGCACCCCCTCCCGCACGAGAGCCCGCGCCGACGCACGCACCCGGAGGTCGAGGGTGGCGCTCAGGCGCGGCGGGCGATCTCCGCGGCCCAGTAGGTGAGGACGATGTCGGCGCCGGCGCGACGGATGGAGGTGATCGCCTCCGAGACGGTGCGGTCGCGGTCGATCCAGCCCTTCTCGGCGGCGGCCTCGACCATGGCGTACTCGCCCGACACGGTGTAGGCGGCGACGGGCAGGTCGACGGCGGCGCGGATCGACGCGACGAGGTCGAGGTAGGCGAGCGCCGGCTTGACCATGACGATGTCGGCACCCTCCGCGACGTCGAGGAGCGTCTCGCGCAGCGCCTCGCGGGCGTTGCCCGGGTCCTGCTGGTAGGTCTTGCGGTCGCCCTGCAGCGAGGAGTCGACCGCCTCGCGGAACGGGCCGTAGAACGCCGACGCGTACTTCGCGGCGTAGGCGAGGATCGCGACGTCGGTGTGGCCGGCGTCGTCGAGCGCCGCGCGCACCACCGCGACCTGGCCGTCCATCATGCCGCTCGGGCCGACGAGGTGGGCTCCCGACTCGGCCTGCACGACGCCCATCCGGCCGTAGATCTCCAGCGTCGCGTCGTTGTCGACGCGACCCTGGTCGTCGAGCACGCCGCAGTGGCCGTGGTCGGTGAACTCGTCGAGGCACAGGTCGGCCATGACGAGCAGATCGTCACCGACCTCGTCACGGGCGTCGGCCAGGGCGACGTTGAGGATGCCGTCGGGGTCGAGCGCCCCCGAACCCACCGCGTCCTTGTGCTCGGGCACGCCGAACAGCATGACCCCGCCCAGGCCCAGGTCGGCCGCCTCGCGCACCGCTGCCCGTGCCGACGCCCGGGTGTGCTGCACGACGCCCGGCATGCTCGAGATCGGCTTGGGCTCGGCGAGCCCCTCCCCCACGAACATCGGCAGGATCAGCTGCGACGGCTCCGTGCGCGTCTCGCGCACGAGCGCCCGCATGGCGGGCGTCGTGCGGAGACGGCGCGGTCGGTGCACAGGCGGTCGACGCTGTGCTGGCCGGTCCTGGGCAGGTCGGTCCTGGGCCACGTCAGGCCTTGCGCCGCGACGACGGCTTCTTCTGCGACGGCTTCAGCACCGGCTCCCCCGCCTCCAGGAAGGCGAGCCGACGGGCGGCACCGAACTCGGCGAGCGCGTCCGCGAGCACGTCCGCCGACGGCTGCTCGGCGAGGACGTCGACCCGCAGGCCGTGCTCCTCCGCCGTCTGCGCCGTGGCCGGGCCGATGCACGCGATGATCGTCGACGCGTGCGGCTTGCCCGCGATCCCGACCAGGTTGCGCACGGTCGAGCTCGACGTGAACAGCACCGCGTCGAACTTGCCGGTCTTGATCGCCTCACGCGTCGGCGCCGGCGGCGGGGCCGCCCGCACGGTGCGGTAGGCGGTCACGTCGTCGACCTCCCAGCCGAGGTCCTGCAGGCCGGCCACGAGCGTCTCGGTCGCGATGTCGGCGCGCGGGAGGAACACCCGGTTGATCGGGTCGAGCAGCTCGTCGAACGGCGGCCAGTCCTCGACCAGGCCGCGGGCCGACTGCTCCCCGCTCGGCACGAGGTCGGCGCGGATGCCCCACGTGCTGATCGCCTCGGCGGTCTTCTCGCCGACCGCGGCGATCTTCAGGCCCGAGAACGCGCGCGCGTCGAGACCGTACTCCTCGAACTTCTCCCGCACGGCCTTCACGGCGTTCGCGCTGGTGAACGCGACCCACTCGTAGCGGCCCTCGACCAGGCCACGGACGGCCTTGTCCATCTGCTGCGGGTTGCGGGGCGGCTCGACGGAGATCGTCGGCACCTCCTCCGAGACCGCGCCGTAGGAGCGCAGCCGCGCGGCCAGGCCGGCCGACTGCTCCTTGGTGCGCGGCACGAGCACGCGCCAGCCGTACAGCGGCTTCGTCTCGAACCACGACAGCGCCTCGCGCATCGCGACGACCTCGCCGACGACGGTGATGGCCGGCGACGTCATGGCCGCGGCCTTCGCGTCGACGGCGATGTCGGCGAGCGTGGACACGACGGTCGTCTGCTCGGTGGTCGTGCCGACGCGGGTCATGGCGACAGGCGTCTGCGGGGAGCGGCCCGCCTCGATCAGACCGGCCGCGGCCTCACCGATGCGCGCGACGGCCGACAGCAGCACCAGCGTGTCGGTACCGGCGTGGTCGGCCCAGGTGATGGTCGCGTCGCCGACGCTGACCACGCGGTACTGACGGTGCGCCTTGTTCGTGAGCGGCACGCCCGCGTAGGCGGGGACACCGGTGACCGACGAGACGCCGGGCACGATCTCGAAGGCGATGCCGGCCTTCGCGCACGCGGCCGCCTCCTCGGGCGCCGTGGCGTACGTGAACGGGTCGCCGCTGACCAGGCGCACCACGTGGGCGCCGGTCCTCGCGTGCCGGACGACGAGCCGGGCACGCGCGGCGTGGGTGAGGGCGGTGCCGTCCTCACCGACGCCGCCGTCGACGACCTCGACGCCCTCGGGCACGAGGGCAGCCTGCTCGGGCTGCTCGATGATGGCGACGTCGGCCTCGGCGATGAGCTCGGCCGCGCGGACGGTCAGCAGGCTGGCATCGCCCGGGCCGGTGCCGACGAAGCTGACGTGCCCCAGCGGCTTCGGGCTCCGCTTGGTGGCGGGCTCCTGCTTCGCGGGTGCCTCGACGGTGGCGGTGGTGGGTGGTGTCACGGTGTCGGTCTTCTTCCTGGACTGCCGGGTGGTCATGAGGTGGATCCGATCGATGTGCCGGACGGGGTGTCGGCCATCAGCTCGGACGCACCTTCGGCGAGCATCTCGGCAGCGAGACGTTCGCCGACCGCTGCCGGCTCGCTGAGCGGGCCGGAGGCGGACAGGCGGATGGTGGGTGAGCCGGAGGGGTCTCCGACCACGGCGCGCAGCCACAGCTCGTCGCCGTCGTCTCCCCAGACGACGTCGGCGAGCGCACCGACGGGTGCGCTGCACCCTGCCTCCAGCGCGGAGAGCAGGGAACGTTCGGCCGTGACGGCGGCCCGGGTGTCCCGGTCGTCGAGCACGGCGAGGATCGTAGCGGTCTCGGCGTCGTCGGCGCGACACTCGCAGGCGAGGGCGCCCTGGCCGGGGGCCGGGAGCACCTGGATCGGGTCGAGCACCTCGGTGGCCTCGTCCTCACGCCCCAGGCGCAGGAGCCCGGCGCGGGCGAGGACGACGGCGTCGAGCTCGCCCGACGTGACCTTGCCGATGCGGGTGTCGACGTTGCCGCGCACGGGCACGACCTCCACGCCGAGACCGAGCGCGTTGATCTGGGCGGCGCGACGCGGCGACCCGGTGCCCACCCGCGAGCCGTGCGGCAGCTCGCCCAGGGTGAGCCCGTCGCGGGCGACGAGCACGTCGCGCGGGTCCTCCCGCGACGTGACCGCGGCGAGCGTGAGCGACGGGTCGGGGGTCGTCGGCAGGTCCTTCAGCGAGTGCACGGCGAGGTCGACGTGACCGTCCAGCACCGCCTCGCGCAGGGCAGCGACGAACACGCCCGTGCCGCCGATCTGGGTGAGCGGGGCCTGGTTCCGGTCGCCCTCGGTGCTGACGGTGACGAGCTCGACGTCGACGCCGGTCAGCTCGGTGATCAGGGCCGCCACCTGCCCCGACTGGGTGGTGGCGAGGGCGCTGGCACGGGTGCCGAGACGCAGGGGGGCGCGGTCGCTCATCCCTTGCCTCCCTTCACCTGGGTGACGGCGTCGACCGTGGCGGGGTCGAGCGCGAACAGGTCCGACAGCGCGTCGGCGTAGGTGAGCCCCGCAGGGCCGTCGATGAGCTGCTGCACCCGCACCGTCGGCGCGTGGATCAGCTTGTCGGCGACCCGCTTCAGCGCGATGCGGACCTGCTCGACCTGGTCCGGCGCGAGACCGTCCAGGCGGCCCAGCAGACGCGACGTCTCGGCGTCCACGACCTCGGTGGCCATGCTGCGCAGCGCCTTCACGGTGGGCGTCACGCGCGACTGCGCCTTGGCCGCCAGGAAGCTGCGCACCTCGTCGGCGACGATCGCCCGCACCTGCTCGACGTCGCCGGCCAGCTCAGCGTTCTCCGAGCGGGCGGCGAGCGTGACCAGGTCGATCACGGTGACCCCGTCGAGCTCACCCACGCCGGCGGCGACGTCGCGCGGCAGCGCCAGGTCGACGAACACCATCTCCTCGGACCGGCGACCACCCCGGGCGAGCGCCGCGGCGACCCGGTCGACCTCGAAGACCGACCCGGCCGCACCGGTGCAGCTGATGACCACGTCGGCCGCCGCCAGCTCGACGTCGAGCGCCTCCCAGCGGACGGCGCTCACGCCGAAGGTGGCGACAAGCTCGTAGGCGCGCTGGAACGTGCGGTTGGCGACCATGATGCGGCGCGGCTCGACACCGCGCTCCACGAGCGTGCGGACCGCGAGGCTGGCCATCGTCCCCGCCCCGGCCACCAGGAACCGGGTGTCGGGCTCGAGCACCACGTCGCCCACGGCGTCCAGGCCGGCCGTCACCGTCGACGGCGCCAGCCGGTCGATCCCGGTCTCCGCGTGCCCGCGCTTGCCGATGCGCAGCGCCTGCTGGAACAGCGCGTTCAGCGCCGAGCCGACCGTCGACTCCGCCTGGCCCGTGTGCAGCGCCTGGCGCACCTGGCCGAGGATCTGGCTCTCGCCGAGGATCATCGAGTCCATGCCCGCCGCCACCGAGAACAGGTGCGCGACCGCCGAGTCGTCGTAGTGCACGTACGCGTGCGACACGAGGTCCTCACGACCCAGCCCCGCGTGCTCGGCCAGCAGGTGCGAGACGTCCTCCAGGGCGTTGTGGAACCGGTCGGCCTCCACGTACACCTCGACCCGGTTGCAGGTGGAGATGACGGCGGCCTCCGTGACCGACGCCGTCTCCAGCGCCCGGTGCGCGAGCTTGACCGCCGCGTCGGTGTCGAGCGACGCGCGCTCCAGCACGTCGATCGGGGCCGACCGGTGGGACATGCCCACCACCAAGACGCTCATGCCGTCACCTCCGTGGGAAGAGCACGGTACGGACGTGCCGGCATGAGGTGCCCATTCACCGCTCGCTGGCGCTCGCTCATGCCGTCTCCGCCTTCCGCTGCTCGTGGTACGCGAGGATCTGCAGCTCGACCGAGAGGTCGACCTTGCGCACCTGCACGTGGGGCGGCACCTGCAGCACGGCAGGTGCGAAGTTGAGGATGCTCGTGACGCCGGCGGCGACCAGGCGGTCGGCGACGTCCTGCGCGGCGTCGCCGGGCACGGCGACCACGGCGATCGCGATGGCGTGCTGCGCGACGACGGCGTCGAGCGCGTCGAGCGGGCGCACCTCGACGCCACCGACCGTGCTGCCGACCCGGGCCGGGTCGGTGTCGAGCACGGCCGCCACGCGGATGCCGCGCGGCGCGAAGCCGCCGTAGGTCGACAGCGCCGAGCCGAGGTTGCCGGCGCCGACGATGACGACGTCCCACGTCTGCGTCTGCCCCAGCCCTCGCGCGATCTGGTACTGCAGGTACTCGACGTCGTAGCCGACGCCCCGGGTGCCGTAGGAGCCGAGGTGGGACAGGTCCTTGCGCACCTTCGCGGGGTTGACGCCCGCCGCCTCGGCCAGCTCGACCGACGAGCAGGTCGCGGCGCCCGCGTCCGCGAACGTCTGCAGGACCCGCAGGTACAGCGGCAGGCGTGCGAGCGTCGCGTCAGGGACGTCGCGGGTCGCCGATGCCGCCGCGGGATCGGGGGTCCCGGTCGGGGTCTCGCGCAGAAGGGTCACGGTGCTCCATCGCGCCGCAAGGATTCACCCGACGTGGGCGGGCAGCGCACGGACCAGTTTACGAGCTTGTGAACGACGGAACAAAATCGACGACGGGGGTGGGTGGGATTCCTCACACGCGACGTGGTAGGGCGGCGGCGCCTGTCGACCGTCGCTCAGCGCACCGTCCCCTAGGGCGTCGGGCGGGCGAGCGCGGCGACCAGCCGGGCCGGCGTCACGCGGAAGAAGTCGTGCTGGCGGCCGTCGACGAACACCACTGGCACCATGGCGTGGAAGAGACGGACCAGCTCGGGGTCGCCGTCGACGTCGACCCGCGCCCAGTCGCTGCCCTGCTCGGCGCAGATCCGCTCGACCTCGGCCTCGGCGGTCTCGCACAGGTGGCAGCCCGCCCGGCTGTAGACGACCACGCGCGCGGCGTGCGCGTGCGGCACGGCCGGAGCGGGGTCCGGCCGCGCCTCCTCAGGCGCTCGCGTGCGGCGACGGAAGAGGCTCATCGGGCCTGAAGGCCGAGGTCGTGGCTGCGCGCCAGCGCCCGCAGCCGACCCTTGGCGACCTTCCCGGTGGCGGAGTGCGGAAGCCCCTCCACCACGACGACCTGACGTGGCTGCTTGAACCGGGCCAGCCGCGTGGAGCAGTGCTCCAGCACGCGGGCCTCGAGCCCGTCGGTCGGTGCGTCGTCCCGCGGGACGACGAACGCGACGACCGCCTCGCCCGTCTGCTCGTCCGGGAGTCCGACGACCGCCACCTCGGCGACGTCGTCGAGCTCGGCGACGACGAGCTCGACCTCGGCCGGGTAGACGTTGAAGCCCGACACGATCACCAGCTCGCGCACCCGGTCGACCAAGGTGAGGTCGCCGGCGTCGTCGAGGTAGCCGATGTCGCCCGTCGGGTACCAGCCGTCGTCGCGGGGTCCGTCGGAACCGTCGGGCCAGTAGCCCGAGAAGAGGTTGCGGCCGCGCACCCACACCTCGGCCGGGTCGCCGGGCTCGGCGTCCTCCCCGCTGGTGTCGACGAGACGCAGCTCGACGCCCGGCAGGGGACGTCCGACGGAGCCGGGGCGCGGGGGCTCGCCGTCCGGACGTCCTGAGGCAAGCGTCGCGGTGATGACGGGAGCGGTCTCGGTGAGCCCGTAGCCCTGCTCGACGACGTGCCCCGAGGACGCCGCGAACTCCGCGGCGAGCTCCGGGTCGAGCGTCGACGCCCCGCTCAGCACGTGCTTGACGCCGGCGAGGTGCTCGCGCAGGTCGGTGCGACCGGCCCACGCGGCGACGACCGGCGGCGCGAGGGCCACGTTGGTGACGCCCTCGTCACGGATCGTCCGCAGCAGGCCGGCCGGGTCGAAGCCGTCGACCATGACCACCCGCGCACCCTGGCGCACGGCCTGGCCGAGGACGGCGTTCAGCCCGTAGATGTGGAACATGGGCAGCAGACCGAGGACGACGTCGTCGGGCGTGACGATCGGGGGCTCGACCGCCGCGGTCTGCTCGACGTTGGCGAGCAGGGCCCGGTGCGACAGGATCGCGCCACGCGGCTTGCCGCTCGTGCCGGAGGTGTAGAGCACCACCGCCGGCGCCTCCTCGTCGCGGGGGGCCGCGGGCTCGACGTCGGGGGCGTCGCGCAGGAGACGGTCGAACCCGACCTCTCCCTCACGTGGCGGGGTGCCGTCGACGACGACGAGCACGTCGAGGTCGGTGACCGCGGAGCGCACCTGGTCGACCGCGCTCTCGTCGCACAGCACCACCCTGGCGCCCGAGTCGGCCAGCATGCGGCCGATCTCGCGCTCCGTCGAGCGCGGGTTGACCGGGACGGCGACCATCCCGCCGCGCAGGATCCCGAAGTAGGCGACGGCCAGGTCGATCCGGTTGGCCATCACGAGCGCCACGCGGTGGCCGGCACGCAGGCCGACCCCGCTCAGCGCGCGCGACGCGGCGTCGACGTCGGCGTCGAGCTGCGCCCACGTGCGCTCCTGACGGCCGCCCCGGTGCTGCACGAGGGCGACGGCCTCGGGCGAGCGCCGCGCGGCGTCGCTGACCAGCGCAGACACGTTCGTCGTGGTCGAGGAGGTCACGATGCGAGTCAACCACAGTGCGCCAGTCACCCGCCCCGTCCGCGGGCGTCCGCGTCCTGGTGAGCCGACGCCGGTGTCCACGTCGGATCTCGTCGTCAGGTCCACGAGACGCGGGGAAAGACGGGGGGCGTCACGTCGACCCTGGGCGCGGGGCCGTGAACCCGATAGGTTCGGGTCATGTCCAGCCAGCGGGTCCCCCGTCCGGGGCCGAACCTGCGGTCGCGGTCGGTGCTCGCCGGCCAGGCTGCGGCGGCCGCGAGCGAGGTCGAGCACTGGCTCGCCCCCGATCCCGACCCCGACGCGGCAGCCTTCTTCGACGTCGACAACACGATCATGCAGGGCGCGTCGATCTACCACTTCGCCCGCGGGCTGCACCAGCGCGACTTCTTCACGACCGGCGACATCGTCAAGGCCGCCTGGCAGCAGGTCTACTTCCGCCTGGCCGGCGTCGAGGACCCCGAGCACATCGCGAAGGCCCGCTCGTCCGCGCTCGCGTTCATCGCCGGCCACGACGTGTCGGAGCTGGAGGAGATCGGCGAGCAGATCTTCGACGAGCACATGGCTCACAAGATCTGGCCCGGCACCCGTGCCCTGGCCCAGCAGCACCTCGACGCCGGGCAGCGGGTCTGGCTGGTGACGGCCGCGCCCATCGAGATCGCCGCCGTCATCGCACGACGCCTCGGCCTCACGGGCGCCCTCGGCACCGTGGCCGAGCACGTCGACGGCACCTACACCGGGGAGCTGGTCGGCGAGCTGCTGCACGGCGAGGGCAAGGCCGTCGCCGTCCGCGCGATCGCGGAGCGCGAGGGTCTCGACCTCGAGCGCTGCTACGCCTACTCCGACTCGAGCAACGACCTCCCGATGCTCTCGCTCGTCGGCCACCCGTGCGCAATCAACCCCGACCCCCGCCTGCGCGCCCACGCGAAGGCGCAGGGGTGGGACGTGCGCGACTACCGGACCGGCCGCAAGGTCGCGCTCGCCGGCACGCGCGCGGCCGGGCTGGCCGTCGCGGGCGCAGCGGCCTGGCAGGCCGTCCGCACCCTCCGCCGGGCGCGCTGACCAGCACCGTCGTCAGGTTCACCAGGTCGATACCTGAGAACTCCTGACAGGAACAGAGCCGAGTGCTTAAGATCGTGCAGATCTTCGGGAGGGATCATGGAGGGTTGGACGGGAGCACTGCGCGCCGCGCTGCGGCTCGCCCTGCAGACGCCTGACGACCTGCGCCTGGCCATGGCGCTGGCCGAGCCCGCGCCCGCGACGCACTCGGCGTTCTCCAGCGGACCCGTCGATCCCGACGGCGACCCCGAGGCCCTGCGGCTGCGTGCCCTCGTCGACCTCGCCCGCGAGGGCGACGTCGACGCGTTCGGCCAGCTCTACGACCACTACGTCACCGGCATCTACCGGTTCATCTACTACCGCGTCGGCTCCCAGACGCTCGCCGAGGACCTCACGAGCGAGACGTTCGTGCGCGGACTGCGTGCCATCCAGCGGTTCAGCTGGCAGGGCAAGGACTTCGGCGCGTGGCTCACGACGATCGCCCGCAACCTGGTCGTCGACCACTTCAAGTCCGGTCGCGCGCGGCTGGAGATCGTCTCCGACGACGTGCCAGAGGGCCCGCAGAGCGCTCCGAGCACCGAGGACGACGTCATGGCGCTGCTCTCCAACGAGATGCTGTTCGCCGCCGTGGCCGAGCTGCCGACGGAGCAGCGCGAGTGCGTGCTCATGCGCTTCATCCAGGGTCTGAGCATCGCCCAGACCGCTGCCGCGCTCGGACGCACCGAGGGTGCGATCAAGCAGCTCCAGCTGCGCGCGGTGCGCAACCTCGCGAAGAAGATGCCCCAGGACGCGCGATGAGTTCGCACATCCTCGCGACCACCGCGTCACGTTCCCGTAACTCGCACGTCTTCTTGGTCGTTGGACCTCGTACCACCACGACCACAGACAGGACGACGCGATGATCCGCCGACCGGGCCGCGACGACGCCCAGGCCTTCCACGAGGCGTGGGAGTCGGGTGCGCACGGCACGGGTCAGGTCGCCGAGCTCGTCCGCACCGCGCAGACCCTGCGCACGTCGGCCAGCGCCGCGCCCCGCCCCGAGTTCACCTCGGCGCTGCGCGAGCGGCTGATCGCCGAGGGCCGGACGGTCCTCGTCCCCGCCCCGGGTGCCTCGCGCCGCACGGCTGCCGCGGGCGACGCTGCCCCGGCCGCCGCACCGTCGCGTGCACGTCGCAGGCTCGCCACCGCCGCGGTCGCAGCGGTCTCGTCCCTCGGCGTCGTCGGCCTGGTGGCCAGCAGCGCCTCCGCCCTTCCGGGCGACGTGCTCTACCCCGTCAAGCGGACGGTGGAGGACGTCGAGCTCGCGCTGCACCGCTCCGACGAGGCACGCGGCACGCAGCGTCTTGAGCTCGCGGCCGAGCGCCTGCGCGAGGTGCGTGCCGTCATCGCCGACGGCTCCCCCGCCGCACGCCACCAGGTCCCCGACCTGCTCGACGAGTTCAGCACGCAGGCGGAGCAGGGCTCGGCCTCGCTGTTCGACGCCTACGACACCGACGGCTCCACGGCCTCGATCGAGACCGTCAACGACTTCGCCGCCGCCTCCGCGGTCGACCTGACGACGATGGCGGCCGACGTCCCCGCCGACGCGACGGAGTCGTTCTCCGCCGCCGCCGCCGCGGTGACCGACCTCGCCGGGCAGGCCGGCCGGCTCTGCGCCAGCTGCGGCAGCGCCGACCTCGGCTCGCTCGTCGACGTGGTCCGCTCGGTGCTCGCACCGGCCGCCTCCGGCGACGGGTCGACGCGTGCGGCCTCGGCCGGCCGCTCCACCGCCGCCCCCTCGCCCTCCAGCGCGGGCACGTCGACGGCGCCGTCCGCGACCACCCCGTCCACCACGCCTCCGCTCGTGCAGGTGCCCACGCTGCCCGCACCGACGCCCACCCCGACCACGCAGAGCAAGGGCCTGGGCACCGTCACCGACCCGCTGCTGGGCGGCCTCCTGGGCGACGACGACCAGGAGGGCCTCGTGCCCGGCCTGCTCGGCGGTCTGCTCGGACCCAGGAAGTAGTCCGGCGGGAGCCGACCGCGCCGAGCCCCACCGCGGCACACCGGTGTCGTGACGACGCCCGACCGCACCGCGCGGCTCAGAAGAACGCGTTGCCCCGCTCGACGAGCAGCTGGTAGAGGGTCTGCTGGATCGTCTCGCGCACCTGGTCGGTGACGTTGAACAGCAGCATCGGGTCGTCGGCCGCGTCGGGCTCGTAGGCGTCGGTGCGGATCGGCTCGCCGAACTCGATGATCCACTTGCTCGGCAGCGGGATCATGCCGAGCGGGCCGAGCAACGGGAAGAACGGCGTGATGGGCAGGTAGGGCAGTCCCAGCAGACGCGCCAGCGACGGCACGTTGCCGACCAGCGGGTAGATCTCCTCGGCGCCGACGATCGAGACGGGCACGATCGGCACCTGCGCCCGCAGCGCCGACGATACGAAGCCGCCGCGGCCGAACCGCTGCAGCTTGTACCGCTCCGCGAAGGGCTTGCCGATGCCCTTGAAGCCCTCGGGCCAGACGCCGGCGATCTCGCCGGAGGCCAGCAGACGTTCCGCGTCCTGCGTGCACGCGAGCGTCGCGCCCGCACGCCGGGCGACCTGGCCGACGAACGGCAGGGCGAACACGAGGTCGGCACCCAACGGACGCAGGTCGCGCCCGCCGTGACGCTTGACCGCGTAGCCGGTCATCAGCCCGTCCACCGGCACCGTGCCGGAGTGGTTGGCGACGAGCAGCGCGCCGCCCTCGCTCGGGATGTTCTCCGCGCCGCGGACCTCGAGCCGGAACCACTTCTCCGCGATCGGCTCGAACGCCGCCGTCAGGACCTCGGCGAGCTGGGGGTCGAAGCCGAACTCGTCGACCTCGAAGTCGCCCGACAGGCGCTTGCGCAGCGCCGCGACCGCCACGGCCAGCCGGTGCTCCCAGTCGCTGCCGAGGATCCGCTGCGCCGCCTGGACGACGGCCACGAGCACCTCCTCGACGGGCAGCCCGGGCAGGGTGGCGCGACCCGACGCGGTGCGCGTCTCGCGCGCCGCCTCCTCGGCCGCAGCCGCGGCAGCAGCGGCGGCGTCCTCCTCGGTGACCGCGCGCAGGTGCGGTGCGGCATCGGCTCCCGCGGCCGCCGACGGACGTCGGGGACGCGACGTCGAGCCGCTCCCGGCCGACGTCGGGGCCTTGGCCCGGCCCGCTCCGGTCCTCGACGCGGACTTCCGGGGCTTCTCGCGTGCCGGCGGGGTCGACCCGGACGTCGCGGATGGGCCGGTGCCGGGCTTCGCGGCACCCGCCGAGCCCGGCGCGGCGGTCTTGCGGGGGGCCTTGGCACTGCCCTCGGACGTGGACGACGCGGCAGCCTTCCGGACGGGCTTGCGCGGCGTCGCCTTGCCGCCGGCGAGGGACCGCGCGCCGGACGACGGCGAGCCACCGCGTGTGCCCCGGCCGGCGGCGCCGTCGGTGCCGATGGTGCGACGTTCGTCGTTCATCCGTGACCTCCCAGACGTGCGAGGACCCCGGGGCGCTGCGCGGCACGGAACTCCTCGAACACCTCCTCGGTCGTGGCCGTCGGCTCGTACCCGAAGATGTCGCGCAGGGCCGCGATGTCGACGGCCCGGCCGTGCATGAGCAGACGGTGCAGGTCGGGCGAGATCTCCCCGCCCATGCTGCGCACGACCCGCGCGGCGGCGGCACCGAAGCCGATGGCCGGCAGGGGGACGGTCGGCTTGCCGAGGCGTCGAGCGATCTGCGACAGCAGCAGCACCCCCGGACCGGCCGCGTTGAACGTGCCCGGACGGTCCTTGGTCACCGCCTCGGCGATGATGTTCAGGGCGTCGTGCAGCGACAGGAACTGCAGCCGCGGGTCGAACCCGAGCACCGACGGGAGCAGCGGGTTGCGCAGGTAGCTGTGCAACGGGCTCTCGATCTGCGGGTGCAGGGTCTGCGCGGCGCGCAGGGTCGTGATGAGGATGTCGGGTCGCCGTCGGCTGAACCCGCGCACATAGGACTCGGCCTCGACGACGTCCTTCGGGAACCCGGTGCGGACGCCGCCGCGGGCGGAGTCGGACTCGCGGAAGAGGGCGGGGTCGCGGGACGAGGAGCCGTAGACGGCCGCCGACGACCCGACGACCAGCTTTGCGACGGTCGCGGAGCGCTGGCAGGCGGCGAGCAGCTGCATCGTCCCGATGACGTTGCGCTCCTTGACGCCGCCACCGCCGCCGAAGCGGTGGCTCGCGGGGGCGAGGTCGAGGTGGACGACGGTGTCGACGTCCTCGACGGCGATGACCTTGGCTACCACCGGGGTCCGGATGTCGGCACGGACGAACTTGACCCCGCCGAGGTCACCGACGGGGGGACGCAGGTCGATCCCGACCACCCGGTCGATGCCGGCGGACGCGCCGAGCTCGGCCAGGTGTCGCGAGACGCGCGACGCGAGGGTCCCGGAGACCCCCGTGACGAGGACGACCCGCCCCATGGGGCCTACTTGCCGAGCTTGCGGCGCTGGACGCGGGTGCGCTTGAGCATCTTGCGGTGCTTCTTCTTCGACATCCGCTTACGACGCTTCTTGATGACTGAACCCACGAAACAAACCTCTACTCGGTGCGGTACTGGCGGAGGACCAGCCTACGCGACGGTGGCCGGACCGACTCAGCCGGCCTCGTAGAACGACTTCTGGAGGTAGTCGCGCACCGCCTTCTCGGGCACGCGGAAGCTCCGGCCCACGCGCAGGGCCTCCAGCTCGCCGTTGTGGACGAGCCGGTACACGGTCATCTTGGAGACGCGCATCTGCGCAGCAACCTCCGCGACGGTCAGGAAGGTCGTTCCTGCAGTCATGGTCCTCACCTCTTCCAGGGCACCGCGCACCCCCGGCTTCCCCTCCGGGAGTCGGCGCGGCTCGTGCTCCGCAGCGTAGTGCCTCCTGGGGCTCCAGGGATAGCCGAGACGGAACGAGTTCCACGAGACCCGTGTGATCAGGACGTCCGGCCCGGGTCCAGGACCCGGCCGCGCAGGGTGCCGGTGCACCCGACGCTCAGAGGTGCGGGTCGAGACCGAGCAGCGGGAACGTGTCGGTGCGCGCGGCGAGGATGTTGCGGTCGAGCCAGCTGGCCGGGTCGTAGCCCATCTCCCACGCACGGAACGAGGCCGACCGGCCGTCCGTCATCCGCTGTGGGGCGCGCACGCCGCGCAGCCGCTCGACGTGGTCGCGCCAGCCCTGCGAGGTCGCGGCCTCGGGGTCGACGTCGTGGTCGGCGACGATGCCCAGCAGGTGCGTCCACGCCCGCGGCACCACCTCGGTCACGGCGTACCCGCCGCCGCCGGTGGCCACCCACCGGCCGCCGCACACCTCGCGCGCGAGGTCGCGGATCGCGAGGTAGGAGGCCCGCTGGCCGTCGACGCTGAGCATGAGGTTGGTGAGCGGGTCGTCCATGTGGGAGTCGCAGCCGTGCTGGCTGATGATGATCTCGGGGCCGAACTCGCGGATCACGTCGGGCACGACGGCGTGGAAGGCGCGCAGCCAGCCGGCGTCGGACGTGCCGGGCGGCAGCGGGACGTTGACCGCCGTGCCCTCCGCGCCTTCCGCACCGGTCTCCGTCGACCAGCCGGTGCCCGGGAACAGCGACTGCGGACCCTCGTGGATCGAGATGGTCAGCACGCGCGGGTCGTCGTAGAACATCGCCTGCACCCCGTCGCCGTGGTGCGCGTCGACGTCGAGGTAGACGACCTTCTGCGCCCCCTGGGCCAGCAGCCACGCGATGCCGACGCCGAGGTCGTTGTAGATGCAGAACCCGCTGGCCGAGCCGGGCATGGCGTGGTGCAGGCCGCCGGAGACGTTCACGGCGTGCGTGTTCCGGCCCGTCCAGACCCGCCGGACCGCCTCGAGGGTGGCGCCGGCGATCAGAGCGCTGGCGTCGTGCATGCCGCCGAAGACCGGGTTGTCCTCGGTGCCCAGGCCGACGCTCGGGTCGGCGTGCGTGGGGTGCACCGACAGCTTGCGCACCTTCTCGACGTAGACCGGCGTGTGCACGGTGCACAGCTCCTCGTCGGTGGCGGGCTCGGCACCGACGACCTCGAGGTGGTCGAGCACGCCGAGCTCGCCCGCCAGCACCATCGTCAGGTCGACGCGCACCGGCGCCATCGGGTGCGCGGCACCGAAGTCGTAGCCGGTGAGACGGTCGTCGAAGACGAGGCAGGGCCCCCCTGTGGCCTGGCCAGGGTTCTGCTCCGCCTCGTCGGCGGGTCCGTGCGGGGCGCGGTCCGGCATGGTCGAAGCCTACGACCCCGACAGCTCGGCCGAGCGTCGCGCCGCCGCCCGCACGCCTGCACGCAGTCCCTCGTCGACCCCGTGCTCGTCGAAGGTGGTGATCGCGGCGTGCGTCGTGCCGTTCGGCGAGGTGACCCGGCGGCGCAGCTCCGCGGGCTCGTCGTCGGAGTCGGTGAGCAGCGCCGCGGCGCCCCGGAGGGTCTGCTCGGTGAGCGCCCGCGCGGTGTCGCGGTCGAGGCCCGCGTCGACGCCGGCGTCGATCATCGCCTCGGCCAGGTAGAACACGTAGGCCGGACCCGAGCCGGAGACGGCGGTGACCGCGTCCTGCTGCTCCTCCGGCACGACCGCCACGCGACCGCCCGTCTCCAGGAGCGCCACGACCGCGGCGAGGCGGTCCTCGTCGCACGCGCGACCGGGCGAGACGCCGAACATGCCCTCCCCCACCACCGCGGGTGTGTTGGGCATCGCGCGGGCCACGGCGACGCCGTCCGCCAGCACGTCCTCGTAGGCGGCGATGCGCACGCCAGCCGCGAGCGACAGCACCGTGGCCGAGGGGTCGACGTACGGGGCGATCTCCTGCACGAGCGCCGCGACGTCCTGCGGCTTGACGACCACGAGCACGACGGCGGCGCGCTGGACGGCCGTGGCCGGGTCGGTGGTCTGCACCCCGTAGCGGGTGCGCAGGTCGGCGGCCCGCTCCTCGAGCTTCTCGCTCACCACGAGGTCGCCCGGGCGCCGACCCGACGCGACGAACGCCGACAGGAGCGTCTCGCCCATCACACCGCCGCCCAGGATGGCGATGCGGTCCGGGTCGGTGCCACCGGCGTGGGGGCCGTCGGGCTGGTGGTCCGTCGTCGCGCCGCTCATGGCGCCACCCTAGGGCGCTCGGCGGTCTCGGGCGGGCGCGGGCGTACCGTCGGGCCGTGCGCCGCATCGACCCGTTCCTCGTGCTCCTCCTCGGCGCCGCGGCTCTCGGCTCCTTCCTGCCGGCCACCGGGACGACGTTCGAGGTGGTGCGCACGGTCTCGACCGTCGGCATCGGACTGCTCTTCTTCCTGTACGGCGCGCGGCTCTCGACCGCCGAGACGGTGCGCAACCTGAGGCACTGGCGGCTGCAGCTGAGCATCCTCAGCGTCACGTTCGTGGTGTTCCCGGTGCTCGGCCTGGGCACGCGGCTGCTCCCGGACTCCTGGCTCGCACCGCAGCTGGCCGCCGGTCTGCTGCTGCTGACGCTCGTGCCGTCGACCGTGCAGGGCTGCGTGGTCTACACGCGGCTCGCGCGCGGCAACGTCGCGGCGGCGGTGGTCAGCGCATCGACGTCGAACCTGCTGGGCGTGCTGATGACGCCGCTGCTCGTCGCGCTCCTGATGGGCGGCGAGGCACGGGTCGACGCGGGCTCGGTGCTGCGCATCGTGCTGCAGCTCCTGGCCCCCTTCGCGCTCGGGCAGCTGCTGCGTCCCGTGGTGGGGGCGTGGGTCGAGCGCCACGACACCGGCCTGAAGCGCTTCGACCGCTCGACGATCCTGCTGATCGTCTACGTCGCGTTCAGCGAGGGCACCGAGGCCGGCATCTGGTCGGCCGTCCCCCTGCACGACTTCGCGGTCGTGGCCGCGCTGGCGGCCACGCTCCTCGCACTGGGGCTCGCCTGGTGCACCGCGTGGGGCCGGCTGGTCGGGTTCGACCGCGGCGACCGGGTGGCGCTGCTATTCTGCGGGAGCAACAAGAGCCTGGCGAGCGGACTGCCGATGGCCACCGTGCTCTTCCCGAGCGACGTCGTGGCGTTCGTCGTGCTGCCGCTGATGATCTACCACCAGATGCAGCTCGTGGTGGGCTCGGTGCTGTCCGGACGGCTCGGGAGGTCGGCCCCGGCGTCGTAGGTCGAGGCGGTGTCTACCGTCGGTGACCGGTCACGGCGAGGGCGACGCCGAGCCCGACCATCGACGCGCCGCCCAGTGCGCCGACCGCCTCACCCCGGCGGGGCGAGCGGGCGAACCAGGAGCGCAGGCTCCCGGCGACCACGGCCCAGAGGCCGTCGCCGAGCAGCGCGATCGTGAAGGCGACGAGCCCGAGCAGCAGCATCTGGACGGGGACGTGCCCGGCACCGCGGTCGACGAACTGGGGCAGCACGGCGGCGAAGATCATGAAGGCCTTCGGGTTGGTGAGCCCCACCACGATCCCCTGGCGCAGTGCGGTCCGCAGCGGCAGGGGCGTCCGAGGTGCGGCACCGTCGACGTCCGACATCGACAGGTCCCTGCGGTGCCGCACGGCCTGCACGCCGAGCCAGACGAGGTAGGCCGCGCCGGCGAGCTTGAGCACGGTGAACGCGAGCACGGAGCGCTCGAGCAGCGCTGACAGCCCGACCGTCACGAGTCCCACGATGACGAGCAGCCCGAGCGAGTTCCCGAGCACGGTCATCAGGGCGACGGAACGGCCGTAGGCGAGCGCGCGGCCGATCACGAACACGACGCTCGGCCCCGGGATCGCGATGAGCACGAGGGCGGCGAGCCCGAACGCGAGCAGCTGGTCGACGGTGATCATGCCCGCATCCTGCCCGACCGGCAGCCCACCCCCCACCTCCTTTTCCGCTGAGCGTGACGTTTGCGGGCCGCCAGCGGCCTCTCCACCCCCGAAACGTCACACTCAGCGGGGCTGGTGGCGCGCCGTGGTGCGTGGGAGTGGGACACGGGGGTCAGCGGGCGGCGTGCTCCCGGGCGAAGGCGAGCGCCTCGAGCAGGTCGGCCTCGCGCTCCTGCAGGTCGGCGGCCCGTCGCGTGCTGACCTCGACCACGACCTCGCCGGCGAACGACGACGCCGCCACCTCGCGCAGGAACTCCGCGCACGGCTGCGTGCCCCGACCGGGGACCAGGTGCTCGTCCTTCGGCGAGCCCGTGCTGTCGGCCAGGTGCACGTGCGCGAGCCGCTCCCCCAGCTCCCGCGCCATCGCGACCGGGTCGTCCGCGGCGGTGGCGCTGTGGGACAGGTCGAGCGTCACGTGGGCGTAGTCCTCGCCCACGGGGTTCCAGTCGGGCAGGTAGGCGTGGAACTCCCGCTTGCCCGTGCGCCACGGGTACATGTTCTCCACCGCGAACACGAGCCCGTGCTCGTCCTCGAGCTCCGCGATGCCCTCGACGAAGCCCTTCGCGTACTCGCGCTGCCACCGGAACGGCGGGTGCACGACGACGACCGACGCCCCGACGGTGTGCGCCATCTCGGCGCTGCGCTGCAGCTTGCCCCAGGGGTCGGTGCCCCACACGCGCTGCGTGAGGAGCAGCGTCGGCGCGTGCACCGAGACGACCGGAACCTCGTGGAACTGCGACAGCGCGCGGCACGCCTCGGCGTCGGTGCTGACCTCGTCGATGCCGACCATGACCTCGACGCCGTCGTACCCGAGCCGCGACGCGGCCTCGAAGCCGCTCGCCGTCGTGCCCGGGTACACCGAGGACGTCGAGAGGGAGACGCGCAGGGGGGCGGCCATGCTCAGAGGTGCGCCAGGTGCTCGAGGAGCACGCCCTCGCGCAGCGCCCACGGGCAGATCTCGAGCTCCTCGACGCCGAACAGGTCCATCGCCGCCTCCGCGACGACGGCCCCGGCGACCATCTGGTGGGCCCGGTCGTGCGAGACGCCCGGCAGCTGGGCGATCTCCTCGACGTCGAGGTGCACGACCTCGGAGATGAGGGGCCGCAGGTCGGAGCGGCGCAGCACGCGACGCACGTACTGGCCCTCGTTCGACGGCGCCGCGCCGCACATCCGCGCGAGCGACCGGAACGTCTTGCTGGTGGCGACGGCGCGGTCGAACCCGCCGCCGCGCAGCAGCGGTCCGGCGACGTCGGCGATGACGGACCGCGCGTGCAGCCGCAGCTCCTCGTGCGTGCGGCCGGCGTCGAGCCAGTCGCGGGTGAGCCGTCCGGCACCGAGGGGCACCGACCGGGCGACCTCAGGCTCCTCGTCGGGGCCGACCGCGAGCTCGAGGGAGCCGCCGCCGATGTCGAAGACCCCGAGCCGGCCGGCGGACCAGCCGAACCAGCGGCGCACCGCGAGGAACGTCAGCCGCGCCTCGTCCTCGCCCGGCAGCACGCGCAGGTCGACGCCGGTGGCCGTGTGGACGGCGGCCAGGACGGCGTCGGCGTTGTCGGCGTCGCGCACCGCGGACGTCGCGAAGGCGACGATGCTGGAGCAGCCGCGCTCCAGCGCCTCGGCCTTCGCCTCTCCCACGTACTTGACGAGACGGGCGACGCCGTCGTCGGTGACGCAGTTGTCGTCACCGAGCTGCTCCGCCAGACGCAGCGGCTCCTTGAAGGAGTAGGCCGGCAGCGGGGGTCCGCCGCGGTACGCGTCGACGATGAGCAGGTGCCCGGTGTTCGACCCGATGTCGAGGACGCCCATGCGCATGTCCCCCATCCTCCCACGCCGCCCGTCGGGCCGAGCTCCCCCGGCGGTTCGTACAGTGGAGGCATGCCTGAGGTCGACCTGGGACTCCCGCGGACGTGGGTGGAGTTCGCGAACCCGGACGACGTCGACGAGGTGTTCCGCTGCGACCTGACGTGGTTGACGTCGCGCTGGACGTGCATCTTCGGTGCCGGCTGCGCGGGCATCTACGCGAGCAGCCCGGACGCTGGCTGCTGCACCCTCGGCGCGCACTTCGCCGACGCCGACGACGAGACGCGGGTGGCCGACGCCGTCGGGCGCCTGACGCCCGAGCGCTGGTACCGCCACCCCGACGGTCCGCACGCCCTGCAGGGCGCCTGGACCGACGTCGACGACGACGGCGACCGCAAGACGCGGGCCCTCGACGGCGCCTGCGTGTTCCACAACCCCCGGGGGTTCGCGGGCGGGTACGGGTGCGCGCTGCACGGCCTCGCCCTCGAGGAGGGCGTCGAGCCGCTGACCCTCAAGCCAGACGTGTGCTGGCAGCTGCCGCTGCGCCGCCAGTTCCGCGACGTGGAGCGCGGCGACGGCACCAGCTACTCGGAGGTGCAGATCGGCGAGTACGTCCGCGCGGGCTGGGGGCCGGGGGGCCACGACCTCGACTGGTACTGCTCCTCGAACACCGAGGCCCACGTGGGCGAGGAGCCGGTGTACGTCAGCAACCGGGCCGAGCTCGTCGCCCTGATGGGCGAGGCCGGCTACGCCGAGCTCCAGCGCCAGTGCGAGGACCACCTCGCGTCCGGCGCCCCGAACGTCCACCCCGCGACCGCGGCGGCGGCGAGGTGAGCCGGCGATGACGACCTCGCACCTCGCCCTGGTGGACCCCGGTCGTCGGGAGACGTGGGCCGTCTGGCAAGAATGGCCCATGCACCTCGACCACCTCTCGTACGCCGCCGGCCCCGCCGGCCTCGACGCCACCGTGGCCGAGCTCTCCGCGGCTCTCGGCGCGACGTTCCTCGACGGCGGCGCCCACCCGCGCTTCGGCACCCGCAACATGGTGCTGCCGCTCCGCAACCGCCAGTACGTGGAGGTCGTGGAGGTCCTCGACCACCCCGCCGCCGACAAGGCCGCGTTCGGGCAGGTCGTCCGCCAGCGCTCGGAGGCCGGCGGCGGCTGGATGGCCTGGTGCGTGTCGGTCGACGACATGACCGAGGTGGAGCGTCGGATCGGCCGGCACGCGGTGCCCGGCAACCGGCGTCGCCCCGACGGCTTCAACCTGGAGTGGCGCCAGATCGGCACGAGCGGGATGAAGGCCGACCCGCAGCTGCCCTACGTGACCTGCTGGGACGTGCCGCCGGAGGAGCACCCGTCGCAGATGGCGCCGTCGGAGATCGCACTGACCGCCGTCGAGATGGCCGGCTCGCCCCACCGGCTGTCGGACTGGCTCGGCGAGCCCGCCGTGACCGCCCTCGAGGAGATCGCGGTCGAGTGGGTCGCGCCGCACGGCCTGCCCGGCATCATGAGCGTCTCCTTCGAGACCCCCGGCGGCGTCGTCCGCATCTGAGCCTGCGCACCTCCCCCTCGGCAGCACCCCTGGGGAAGGAGCGGGGTCGGTGTCGGACCGCGCACCTAGGCTGACCCCATGCCCACCGCGAAGGCGCCCAAGGCCGCCAAGCCCGTGTACGCCTGCGCCGAGTGCGGCTGGACCACCAGCAAGTGGGTCGGCCGCTGCGGTGAGTGCCAGGCGTGGGGCACGGTCGACGTCGCGTCACCGTCGGCCCGGGCCGGGCGCACCGCGCCTGCCGCCACCGTCACCCCGGCGCGACCCATCACGCAGGTCGAGGTCGAGTCGTCGCGGGCCGTCTCCTCGGGCATCGGCGAGCTCGACCGCGTCCTCGGCGGCGGGGTCACGCCCGGCGGTGTGCTGCTCCTGGCCGGCGAGCCCGGCGTCGGCAAGTCGACGCTGCTGCTCGAGCTCGCCGCCCGGTGGGCGCGGCAGGGTCGGCGCACCCTCTACGTCTCCGGCGAGGAGTCGGCGGGCCAGGTGCGGCTCCGTGCCGAACGCACCGGCGCGGTCCACGACGAGCTCTACCTCGCCGCGGAGACCGACCTCGGCGCACTGCTCACCCACGTCGAGCAGGTGCGGCCCAGCCTGCTGGTGGTCGACTCCGTGCAGACCATCGGCTCGGCCGACGTCGACGGTGTGCCGGGTGGCGTCACGCAGGTGCGCGAGGTCGCGTCGGCGGTCATCCAGCGGGCGAAGAGCGAGGGCATCGCGACCCTGCTCGTCGGCCACGTCACGAAGGACGGCGCCGTCGCCGGGCCGCGCGTCCTGGAGCACCTCGTCGACGTCGTCCTGCAGTTCGAGGGCGACCGCGCCTCGCGACTGCGACTCCTGCGGGCCGTGAAGAACCGGTTCGGTCCCGTCGACGAGATCGGCTGCTTCGACCTCGCCGACTCCGGCCTGGTCGAGGTGCCCGACCCGACGGGCCTGTTCGTCAGCCGTCACGAGCAGCCGGTCCCCGGCACCTGCGTCACCGTCACCATGGAGGGCCGACGTCCGCTGCTCGCGGAGGTGCAGGCGCTGGCCGTCGAGACCAACGCCCCGTCGCCGCGCCGCACGTCCAGCGGCCTCGACTCCTCCCGCGTGGCCATGATCCTCGCCGTGCTCACCCGCCACTGCGGCGTCAACCTCTCGCGCCACGACGTCTACACAGCGTCCGTCGGCGGCGCGCGTCTCGTCGAGCCGTCCGTCGACCTCGCCGTGCTGGTCGCGGCAGCCTCCGCGCAGGCCGACCGGGTCGCGCCCGCCGGACTCGTGGTCCTCGGCGAGGTCGGGCTCGCCGGCGAGGTGCGGCCCGTGCGGCACACCGCCGAGCGGCTGCGCGAGGCCGCGCGGCTCGGGTTCACGGCCGCCATCGTCCCGGCCCGCTCCGAGGGGCTCGACGACGTGCCCCCGTCGCTGCGCGTCACCCAGGTCGGTGACGTCGTCGCCGCCGTGCTGGCCCTGCCGAGCGCCCGTGGACGCGTCGAGCAGCCCTGAACCTGGACCCTCCCCCTACACTGTCGCCCGTGGCACCTCGACCTGACCTGCGCACCGTCCTCGCGGCGATCGCGCCCGGCACCTCGCTGCGCGAGGGCCTCGAGCGCATCCTGCGCGGCCGCACCGGCGCGCTCATCGTGCTCGGTCAGGACAAGGTCGTCGAGGCCGTCAGCACGGGCGGCTTCGCGCTCGACGTCCCGTTCACCGCCACCGGCCTGCGTGAGCTGGCCAAGATGGACGGCGCGATCATCCTCGACTCCGGCGCGCAGCGGATCCTGCAGGCCGCCGTGCACCTCATGCCCGACCCGTCCATCCCCACCGACGAGTCGGGCACCCGGCACCGCACCGCCGACCGCGTCGCCCGACAGACCGGTCTTCCGGTCATCTCGGTGTCGGCCTCGATGCACATCATCGCCCTCTACCTCGACGGCACCCGCCACGTGCTCGAGGACGCCGGCGCCATCATCGGACGCGCCAACCAGGCCATCGCCACCCTCGAGCGGTACCGCAGCCGCCTCGACGAGGTGTCCGACGCGTTGTCGGCGCTCGAGATCGAGGACCTCGTCACGGTCCGCGACGTCGCCGCGGTCGCGCAGCGCCTCGAGATGGTCAGCCGGATCGCCGCCGAGATCGACCAGTACGTGCTCGAGCTCGGTACCGACGGCCGTCTGCTCGCGCTGCAGCTGGAGGAGCTGATCAGCGGGGTCGACGCCGAGCGCGAGCTCGTCATCCGCGACTACATGCCGTCCGGGCGTCGGGGACGGGCGGTCAGCACGGTCCTGCAGGACCTCGCCGAGATCGACTCCACCGAGCTCGTCGACCTGACGAGCGTGGCCACGGCCCTGCGCATCGGCGCCGGCGACTCCCTCGACCACCCGCTCGCACCGCGCGGCTACCGGCTGCTCGCCCGCGTGCCCCGGCTGCCGCAGACCGTCATCGACCGGCTCATCGACCACTTCGGCACGCTGCAGAAGCTGCTGGCAGCCAGCATCGACGACCTGCAGACCGTCGAGGGCGTCGGCGACCTGCGCGCCCGCGGGGTCCGCGACGGCCTGTCGCGACTCGCGGAGTCGAGCATCCTCGAGCGCTACGTCTGACGGCTGCGCGTCTGACTTGCTGCGCTCGGAGTGCGGGAAGCGGGGCCGCGCCGCTGTGCTGGCTGCGGTCGTCGTGACCTTGCCGGCGCGCTGCCGCAGGGGGTCTCGGCTCGCCAGTGCGCTGCCGTAGGGGGTCTCGGCCCGCCGGTGCGCTGCCTCGACCTTCGCTCGGGGTGGTCTCCGAAAGGGCCTCGACCGGGCGGCTGGGCGGGGGCCGGCTTCGGGTCTCGGGCTGTGGCTCGCGCTGTGGGACGCAAGATGCTGCGTTCGTGTGCGGAATGGCCAAGGACTCTGCGTTTGCTACGGGATCCCGTCGTGAACGCAGAAGCGTTCGACCTGGTTCGCGTGAACGCAGAATCGTGGGTGCCGTTTGCGTTGGGGGGACGAAGGATTCTTCCTTCTCGTGGACCGTCCCACGGAAAGGAAGAATCCTTCCGCGCTCGTCCCCGCCGGCGGTGGGTCTGCCACCTGAAGAGCGCTCAGAAGGTGGCAGATCCACCGATGGCACGCGCAAACGCAGGATCTTGCGTCCACCCCGAGCGCAACCCACAGCCCGAGAACCCAGCCCAGCTCCCGCCCAGCCGCCCGGTCGAGGCCCTTTCGGAGACCAGACACCGCGCCCGCCGCAGCGGTCCGGTCGAGCAGAGATCCGACTCAGTCCCGGCTCGGCGACGCACTCGGGGTCGGGGTGGCGCTGGGCTTCGGAGAGGCGGACGGCCTCGCCGACGCGCTCGGGGAGACGCTGGGAGTCGGGGAGGCACTGGGGCGGGGCTTGGGCTTCGGCTGGACGAGCGTGAAGGTCGTCGCACCCGGTTCGCCGCCGAGCGTCCCGATGCGCAGCGTGTAGGTGCCGGGCGACGCCCAGCCCTCCCGCGGCGAGCAGGCGGGGCCGGAGCCACGACCCGACCAACGCGCCGACGCCGCCGTCGCCCAGCCGGGGCTGAGCGCCACCGGCTCGTCGAGGAGGGCGGTCTTGCACACGGTGGAGTCCCACACCGCGGTGTCGCCGCTCTTGATCACCGCGATCAGGTCGGTGTCGCCCGGGTCGAGCGTGCAGCCCTTCCTGGCGGTGGTGGAGATGAGCAGCTCGACGCGCACGGCCTGCCGTGCCGACTGGTCCTCCGGGACCGTGGGCGTCATGCGCACCGACTCCGGCGTGCAGGCGGTGCTGGTGGCCGTCAGCGTCACCTGCGCGTCGCTCTGGGCCGACCGCGACGGGGTCGGGCTGGGTGTCGGGGACGCGGAGGCCGACGCGCTCGCCGACGGGCTCGGCGAGGGTGCGGCGGCGGGCTCCGCGTCGTCCGACCCGCCCGGCCAGAGCGTCACGACGAGCCAGACCAGGAGCAGGACGACCGCGAGGAGCAGGAAGCGGCGACGCCAGTAGATCGCCCGCGGCAACGGACGGCGGGTCGGTCGCGTGCTCACGCTCCGAGGGTAGTTCGCGTGGCTGCTCGTGCGAGGATCGACGCGCCATGCCGACCTCGTCCGCTCCCCTCACCGCCGACCTCGCCGGACTGCACGACGCGGTCGTCGGCTGGTTCGACGACCACGCCCGTGAGCTGCCCTGGCGCGGGACGTCCGACGTTCTCCCCGAGCCGTGGCCTGTGCTCGTGTCGGAGCTGATGCTGCAGCAGACGCCGGTCGTGCGGGTGCTTCCCGTCTTCGAGGCCTGGATGGAGCGGTGGCCGACGCCCTCCGAGCTCGCCGCGGAGCCCTCGAGCGAGGCAGTGCGGGCGTGGGGCCGGCTCGGCTACCCCCGCCGGGCGCTCCGGCTGCACGCGGCAGCCGTCGCGATCACGACGGAGCACGACGGACGTGTGCCCGACGACCACGCGGCCCTGCTGGCGCTGCCCGGGGTCGGCGAGTACACGGCCGCCGCGGTCGCGTCGTTCGCGTTCGGCCAGCGGCACGCGGTCATGGACACGAACGTCAGACGCGTGCTCGCGCGGGTCGTGCTGGGCCAGGCGTACCCGTCGGCGTCGGTCACGGCCGCCGAGCGTCGGCTGGCCCAGGCACTGCTGCCGGCCGACGACGCGCATCGGTGGGCGGCCGCGACGATGGAGCTCGGTGCCCTCGTGTGCACCGCCCGGGCGCCCCGCTGCGACGTCTGCCCCGTCGCCGACCGCTGCCGCTGGCTCGCACTCGGCCGCCCCGACCACGACGGCCCCCCGCGCCGCGGCCAGGCGTGGGCCGGCACCGACCGCCAGTGCCGCGGCCGCCTCCTCGCGGTGCTGCGCGACGCGACCGACCCGGTGCCCAAGGCTGCGCTCGACGCGGTCTGGGACGACGTCGCGCAGCGCGAGCGCTGCCTCGACGCCCTCCTCGACGAAGGCCTGGCCCAGGTCCACCCCGACGGGACCTTCACCCTCTAGTTGTAACCGGCCATGAGGTTGGTGCCTGGTCGTTGACGTGGAGAGAGCCTCCGGGGTGAGGTGTGGATTGTCTAGATTCACGCCGCCCAGGAGGCTCTCGTGTCCCACCGTAACGCCCGGACGACATTCCACGGCCGGCTGCTGATCATTGATCGGCACCGTGCTGGCTGGCCCCAAGCCCACATCGCCAAAGCGATGGGTATCTCACGTCGCTGCGTGGCGAAGTGGATTGCTCGGTTCGAGGCCGAAGGTGAGGGTGGTCTGCTCGATCGGTCCTCCAGACCTCGCTCCTGCCCCCGCCGCACCAGCCCGCACGTCGAGGCCTCGATCGTGGCGCTTCGGACCCGTGAGCGCCGCGGGCGGGACTGGATCGCGGCGGAGCTGGACGTGCCAGCCCGCACCGTCTCCAGAGTCCTGGCCCGTCACGAGATGCCGCACCTGAGCGACCTGGACTCGATCACCGGCGAGCTGCTGCGCGCCACCAGGAAGACGACCCTGCGCTACGAGCGTGAGCGCCCGGGCCAGCTGGTCCACATGGACGTCAAGAAACTCGGCCGCATCCCCGACGGCGGCGGCTGGCGCGGTCAGGGCCAGAGCACCCAGAACCATCGCTCACGCGTGAACAAGACCCGCATCGGCTACGACTACGTGCACTCACTCGTCGATGACCACTCCCGCCTCGCCTATTCAGAGATCCTGCCCGATGAGAAGGGCGCGACCTGCGCGGCGTGTGGTTCCCCCCGAATCGTGGAGGGCTTCTCTATGCGGCTTCCCGGTCGGGGGCCGCTGTGTCCTCGTAGTTGACC